>JAAXXJ010000087.1 GCA_013334545.1 Nitrospirota bacterium
GCCATCGCGTGGAACTTCAGGCGGATCATGCAGGTAAAGGCCATGGAGTCCGCCGGGATGGGACTTGATGAGGGCATGAAGAAGCTCAGACCCCCGGTGATCTTCCATCAGGCGGCAGAGTTCAGGGCGCAGGTGCGGAGCTACTCCCTGGTGGAACTGGAAAAGGCCTTCGTGGTGCTGTTGAACACGGACAAGGCGCTTAAATCCAGCGGTTTGAACGGAAGGCTGGTGCTGGAGAGGATGATCCTGCGGCTGTGCGGAACATGACCGACGTCCGCTTCTGAGGGGAAACAAGAACGCCCCCATGACTGCTCATGAGGGCGTTTCTGGTTTCGATCCGTTGGTGCTGCCGACGATCTACGCTGCGCCGATCCTGCCGACCTTGGTGGACAGGCGGGAGATCTTGCGGGAGGCGGTTGTCCTGTGGATGATGCCGGCCGAGGCGGCCTTGTCATAGGCCTTCATGGCCCTGACCAAGGCGTCCTTTGCGGAATCGGCGCTCTTCGCCTCGATGGCCTGCTCGACCTTCTTGGCAAGAGTCTTGAGCATGGATTTTACGGACTTGTTCTTCTCCTGTTTCTTCAGGGCCTGCTTTTGCCTCTTGATTGCGGACTTGTGTGATGCCACGGTACTCCTCCTTTATTATTAAACAGGCTGTCTTTTTAACATAAACAACAGCTTACTGTCAAGGGAAAAAACGGGCATGGCGCGGAAACAAACCCTTTTCAGGAGGGTACTTTTTTGTTAGAGTGCGCCAGGCACTGTTGATGCTCCCACACGCGCCTTGCACGTACCCTATGATCCAGGAACGAACGAATAGCATGCTGGACAATGAGGATCGAAGACTCCCCGCAGCTCGCTGCAGAGAGCTTCAAAGGGACGCATGTGGCGAGTGAACATTGGACAGGCCGGTTTCGGGCAACGGCATGCGACAACGACGGTGACCGATCATGTCTGAAAACATAAAGGTTGCAAAGGCGGCTGGCGTGGTCGGCTCTGCCACGCTCCTCTCCCGGGTCATGGGGTATGTCCGCGACATGGTGATGTCCTGGGCCTTCGGCACGACCGCGGCCGCCGACGCCTTCTATGTAGCCTACCGCATCCCGAACCTCCTCCGCGAGCTGCTGGCCGAGGGGTCCATGTCCGCGGCCTTCATCCCGGTCTTCACCGAGACATTGACGAAGGGATCAAAGGAGGATGCGCTGCGCCTCGCCAACGCGGTCTTGGCGCGGCTCCTGGTCATCCTGGTCATCGTTACGGGCCTCGGCATCATCTTTGCGCCATACATCGTGAAGATCATTGCATGGGGCTGGAAGTTCGAGACGCAGCGCGATAAGTTCCTGATGGCGGCGTCGCTCACGAGGTTGATGTTCCCGTACCTCCTGTTCATCGGCCTGGCCGCGCTGGCCATGGGCATGTTGAACTCCCTCCGCTCCTTCCTGTTCCCGGCGCTGTCGCCGGTGATGCTGAACGTGATGACCATCGGTTCCGTGGTGCTGCTCTCGCCGCACATGCCCGAGCCCATCATGGGCGCAGCCGTCGGCGTGGTGCTCGGCGGGCTCTGCCAGTTCCTCATCCAGCTCCCCGGCCTGCGCAGGCAGGGGATGATGCTCACACCCCGGTTCTCGCCAAGCCATCCGGGCGTCAGGCGGATCGGGGCGCTGGCCCTTCCGGTGTTCCTCAGCTCCTCGGTCACCCAGCTCAATATCTTCGTCAGCACCATTCTGGCGTCGTTCCTTGCCACGGGCAGCATCACCTTTCTGTTCTACGGCATGCGTTTCATCCACTTTCCGCTCGGGATCTTCGGCGTCGCCATCGCGACAGCTGTGCTGCCCACGCTGTCGGCCCAGGCGGCCAGGCAGGAGATGGGGCAGTTCCGCGAGACCCTGTCGCTCGGCATACGGCTGGTCTTCTTCATCATGTTCCCGGCCATGGCGGGCCTCATCATGCTCCGCGTCCCCATCGTGAACCTCCTGCTGCAGCACGGCGAGTTCAACCATCTCTCCACCATCGGCACGGCGTCCGCGCTCCTGTACTACGCCCTCGGTCTCTGGGCCTTTGCCGGGGTGCGGGTCGTGTCCCAGGCGTTCTACTCGCTCCAGGACACGAGGACGCCGGTCCGTATCGCCCTGCTCGCCCTTGCCACGAACATGGTGCTCAGCATCCTCTTCATCCAGACGCCGCTGCAGCACGGAGGCCTGGCGCTCGCAACGTCGCTCGCGGCAATGCTGAACCTCGGCATGCTCACCAAGCGGCTCCGGAAGAAGATCGGGCGCATGGACGGAAGGAGGATAGGTATATCCCTGCTCAAGATCGTGCCGGCGTCCGTTGTCATGGGCGCCATCGGCTGGTGGGTCAGCCTGAAGCCGGTGTGGGATTCGCCGGGCAATACGCTCTACAAGGTAAAGTGGCTCGGATTCGGTATGACCGTGAGCATGCTCTTCTATCTCGTCGTCATGTGGCTCCTGCGGAGCGAGGAGCTCAGGTTCTTGTGGGGGATGGCGAGGCGCAGGACTGGCGGTCAGGCAGGGAGCGGAGGGTAAACATGGAACGAGCATCTCCAAAGGTATTCTCTACCCCGTTAGGATGGGCGGGCGTGGTCGCGACCAAAAGAGGCATTGTTCGGATCGTTCTGCCCAGGAAGAACAGGCAAGGGGTGGAGCGGGAGATCGGGGGTGCGAAAAGAGGAACGAGGGGTGTGGAGAAGATGCCTGCGGCCGACTCAAAGCTCCTGACCCATGTCGTCAAGCTTCTGAAACGCTATTGTTCCGGAAGATCCGTATCATTTGACCTGCCCCTGGATCTGCGTTATTATACGGCCTTCCAGCAGGCGGTCTGGAGGGCGACTGCCTCGATCCCCTTCGGTGAAACGCGTTCGTATGCGTGGATCGCGACGCGTATCAAGCGGCCGAAAGCGGTCAGGGCCGTCGGCCAGGCCCTGGGTGCGAACCCGGTCCCGATCCTGATCCCCTGACATCGGGTCATCAGCTCGGCAGGTACGCTGGGCGGGTTCTCCGGAGGACTGGGGATGAAGAAAAAATTGTTGGATCTGGAAGCAAATGCGAAAAGCCGCCGCTGAACCGTGGCTTCGATGGCGACCCGTCCCTCTGATCATCATGGTAACGCTGACCGCCGCGGTGCTCCTGGCCGGGGTATTCCAATATTCCGAGAGAAAGAAGAACAATCCCATGCAACTATCGAGACTGGTCGTCGGTCCGCTGCAGGTGAATTGCTATATCGTGTACGATGAAAAGACCAGCGAGGCCATCGTCATCGATCCGGGCGACGATGCCCAGGACATCCTGCACGTCGTCAAGGGAAAGGGCCTGAAGGTGAAATATATCGTGAACACCCATGCTCATTTCGACCACGTGGGCGCCAACAAACAGATCAAGGAAGCCACGGGTGCCGAACTGCTCATCCACGAGGCGGACAATGCCCTGCTGGCAGGGACAGCGAACCAGGCCCGGATGTTCGGCATGACCGCACCCTCATCGCCGAAGGCCGACCGGTTCCTGAAGCACGGCGACATCATCAAGGCGGGCGCTCTCTCGCTCAAGGTCCTTTATACCCCGGGGCATTCGGCGGGCGGCATCTGCCTGGCTGGGGATGGCGTCGTGTTCACCGGGGACGCGCTCTTCGCCGGGTCCATCGGCAGGACCGACCTCCCGGGAGGCGACCTCATGACGCTCATCACGTCCATCAAAGAACACCTTATGATCCTTCCGGATGAAACGGTCGTTCTCTCCGGCCACGGCCCGCAATCCACCATCGGCGACGAGCGGCGGGAGAACCCTTTCCTCAACGCCGCATCGGGGTTCTGATAACGGAACGCTTGAGATTTGCGGATGTTTGTGGTACAGTACACCCTCAATTTCAATCAGGAAGCGCACAGGGAGCTCCTGCCGCCACGGTGTTGCCGCATCATCCGTGCCGGGAAGGGTCTTCATCTGGTCATGGAAGCTCCCTGCAGCAAGCCGCAGGGATTCTTCGATCCTCAAGGAACTGTTGTCATTCTCATCGCTCGCTAGCCCCGCAGCAAGCTGCGGGGAATGCGCTCGCTCCTGGATTTAAGCTCCCTACTGCAAGAGGCATGGAGCTTCGATCCTCAAGGAACTATTGTTATTCTAATCGCTCGCTAACCCCGCAGCAAACTGTGGGGAATGCGCTCGCTCCTGGATTCAGGATTAATTCATTGATAAGGAGATCCTCATGGTCGTTGGTCCCATTCGCGAAGCATTGACGTTCGACGACGTTCTGCTCCTGCCGGCAAAATCCGATGTTCTGCCCAAGGACACCGATATTTCCACCCAGCTTACCCGGAAGATCACTCTTAATATCCCGCTCGTAAGCGCGGCCATGGATACGGTGACCGAGGCGAAGATGGCCATCGCCCTCGCCCAAGAAGGGGGCCTCGGGTTCATCCATAAGGCGCTGCCCATCGCGCAGCAGGCGGAGGAAGTGGACAAGGTGAAGAAGTCCGAGAGCGGCATGATCATCGATCCCATCACCATATCGCCGGACGCCAAGATCGCCGATGCCCTGGATCTCATGAAGAAGTACCGCATCTCGGGCGTGCCGGTCACGAAAGGGAACAAGCTCGTCGGCATCCTGACCAACCGGGACCTTCGGTTCGAGAAGCGCATGACCCTCAAGGTGTCCGAAGTGATGACGAAGGACAAACTGATAACAGCGCCCCTCGGGACATCCCTCGAAAAGGCCATGGTCATCCTGCAGAAGTACAAGATCGAGAAGCTCCTGATCGTGGACAAGGACTTCAGCCTCCGGGGCCTTATCACTATCAAGGACATTGAGAAGAAGATCAAGTATCCGCTTGCCTGCAAGGACAAGCTGGGCCGCCTCCGGGTGGGCGCGGCGGTCGGCGTCGGGGATTACAGCGAACGCGTCCCCGAGCTCCTGAAGGCGGGCGTCGACATCATTGTCGTGGACACGGCCCATGGGCATTCCCAGGGCGTGATCGACGCGGTGAAGAGCATCAAACAGAAGTATCCCGACCTCGATATTGTTGCCGGGAACATCGCTACGGCCGATGCCGCCAAGGACCTGATCCGTGCAGGTGCGGACGCCATCAAGGTCGGCATCGGGCCCGGTTCCATCTGCACCACGCGGGTCGTCTCCGGAGCAGGCGTGCCGCAGATCACGGCCGTTCTGGACTGCTTCAGCGTGGCGGAGAAGGCCAGGATCCCGGTCATCGCCGACGGAGGCATCAAGTTCTCGGGCGACATCACCAAGGCGCTGGCAGCCGGCGCGGCGTGCGTCATGATCGGCGGACTGTTCGCGGGCACCGACGAAAGCCCGGGCGAGACCATCCTCTTCCAGGGCAGGACCTATAAGATGTACCGCGGCATGGGATCCATCGGTGCCATGGAGCGGGGCAGCAAGGACCGCTACTTCCAGGCCCATGAGCAGGAGAAGGCCAAGCTGGTTCCCGAAGGCGTCGAAGGACGCGTGCCGTCCAAGGGACCGCTCGCTGCGAGCGTCCACCAACTCATCGGCGGCGTCAAGGCTGGCATGGGCTACTGCGGCTGCGAGAACCTCAAGGAGCTCAGGGCGAAAGCGCAGTTCATAAAGATCTCGAGCGCGGGCCTCCGGGAGTCCCATGTACACGACGTGGTGATCACGAAGGAAGCGCCGAACTACCGGCTGGAGTAACTGTACGGTGGGAGCCGGAGGTCAGGATTCAGCATTCAGGAAAAACCGAGGGGCGGCCCGCTGTGGCCGCCTTTCTTCATCAGTGATAACCATGGTTTGTTTCCGGGGCCGATAGCATGGCGAAGGTGACCGGCATCCAAAAGGCGCGCGAGAAGAAGCTGCAGCAGGCAGGACCGGCATCCCGGCACAACGGGTTCCAGCCCTGCAGCCCCGATATGACCATCTGCGGCGACTGTCAGGACAATCGCGCGAAGAACAAATGCCCCCGGCTCAAAGAGTGGCTTGCCCAGCGAAGATCCTGAAGCCAGGAACGGATGCATTCCCCCGGTTTGCCCGGTGAATGCGGGTGATGAGCATAATAGTGATAAGGACCGTGGATCGAAGATTACCAGGAGCCTGACAAACTGAGGAAGGATAACGGGGGAGCGGGCACCGCCCCCCTGCGGTGAATGCATGGAAGAGAGAATACAGAAGATCCTGTCAGCGGCCGGTATCGCATCGCGCCGCGCCGCCGAGGAGATCATCCTCGAGGGGCGGGTGCGCGTGAACGGCAAGGTCGTATCCGAGCTAGGCGCCAAGGCCGATCCTGACCGGGACCACATCAAGGTCGATGGCAAGCTGATCAATCCGAAACAGCCCAAGGCTTATATTATGCTGAATAAACCGGCCGGTTTCGTTACGACCATGTCGGACCCCGAGGGACGCCCGATCGTCGCAAATCTCCTGAAGGGCGTCAGGGTACGCGTTTATCCCGTGGGCAGACTCGACTACGACACCGAGGGACTGCTCCTGCTGACGAACGATGGGGACCTTGCTCACCTCGTTACCCATCCGAAGCATGAACTGCCGAAGACCTATTTAGTGAAGGTCAAGGGTTTTCTGGATGACCGGCACGTCGAGATGCTCGAACAAGGCGTTTTTCTCAAGGACGGCAAGACGGCGCCCGCCCGGGTACGAAAGCTCCGCAAGGAGGAGTCGAATTCATGGGTCGAGATCACGATCCACGAAGGCAGAAAGCGCCAGGTGCGCCGAATGATCGACCACACCGGCCATTCAGTGATCAAGCTCAAGAGGACCAGGGTCGGCAGCCTGAGCCTCGGGGACCTTCCGGTCGGAATGTACCGCCATCTGACCCTGGACGAGGTGCAGGGGCTCCGGCAAATGGCCATGCAGGATGAAGCCAAGCAGCCGGTGCCGCGGATCATGGCGCCGAAGAAGAGCGTGGAGGCGCGAAGCAGGGCCGTTCGGCGCGAGACCGGTGACGCGCAGAAACCGATGCGGGGACGCGATGACGGGGCGATGTGGGGCCGCGGGGAAGAAAAACGAAGGTCGCGGGAAAAGCTCTTACGCAACGTCATCGGCGTGACAGACGGGACGGTCAGGCGCACTGCTTCCGTTGAGCGGTCGCGAGAAGTACCCGTGCCGCGAGCGCTTTTTGTTGAAGCCGCCAAGACCAGCGAACGGGGGCCATCAAGAGGACCAATCGAACAGTTGCAGGGTAAACAAAACGACCGGATGGCCCGCGGAGCGGATGCAGATCGCAGACCGCGAGTAGAGGGCGCACGGAAACCGCCGTTCCGCGGACAAAGATCAGAAGAGCGGCCCCGCTGGAGCGAGCAGCGCGGAACGTCGGGTGGTCCGGCGCGGCCGTCCGGTGATCGTTCGCGACCGACCGGCTCTGCTATGGGACGGCAGCGGCCTGATGCCCGGGGAGTAAGGGCCGGCCGCGAATCGGCGGGCTCTGGAGAAAAGCGCACTGCACGCCCGGCGTTCGGAGGCAAGGTGTCCGGAACTCGGGAGGGAGGGTCGTCAGGAAGACCGTCGCGTCCATCTGGTGATCGTGCGCGACCGGCCAGCTTTACAACAGGACGTCCGCGGCCTGACGCTCGGGGAACGAGGACTGAAGGCAGAGGACCCGGATATGGAGAAAAGCGCTTTGCGCGCCCTGCGTTCGGGGGCAAGGTGTACGGTTCACGGAAGAGGGGACCGGTCAACGCCCCGGTCCTGAGGACCGGAGGCCCGAAGATATCTCGTCCAAAGCCGTCGGGGCAGCGGCCGGCGAATACGCGCGGCCGTGGCGGACGGAGACCGTAATTCTCAGGTAATGCTGCTTTTGCTGTCGTGAAAAACAACATGGACCAACTTCGCGCGCGGGTGATCGTTCACGGTCTTGTTCAGGGGGTCTGGTTCAGGGCTAGCACCAAGGACGAGGCGGACCGTCTCGGCGTCACCGGGTGGGTGAGAAACCTTCCCGACGGTTCTGTGGAGGCCTTGTTCGAAGGGCCGACGAAAAAGGTCGAGGCGATCGTCGGATGGTGCCACCGGGGCCCCGCAGGGGCCAAGGTGAACAGCGTGGACATTGCCTGGGAACCATACACTCGTGAGTTTGGTCACTTCGAGATCCGCTATGGCAGATAGACATCTCTTCTTGGTCGGCCTCATCCTTGTCGCAGCCCTTTCCTGTTCACCGCAGGAAGCAACGAATGCGCCGGGGAAGAATGACGCGCCCCTGGTCCTCCTGAAACCGAAGCCCAAGATCATGACCGCGGCGCAGAGGGCCGAACTGGGCTTCCCTCTGGAGATCATTGCGCAGGTCGAGGCCGCGGGAGGAGCGCCTGCAGAGCCGTTCTTTGCGGATGTCATGATACGCTCCTCGAACCTCAAGGGCGACGTGATGATCGCAACAGCCCGGCTGTCGGGATTCAGCGTACACACCCTGAGGGCCGACGAGGTTATTTCCAGCCTTTCACCGGCGTTCCGCTCTCAGGGATTCTTGATCTTCAGAAGCCAGCAGAATTACGGCAACGTCCCCGACGTGGTCACGGTCATTCGCGGGAAGAGCTCCTACGACATCCTCCTGGTCCAGAAGACCGAAGCGCCCCGCCACGATCTGGACACCAAGGCGATCATCAAGTGGCTTAAGGGGCAGCAGAGAACAGGGACCTTTGTCATCACCGGCGCGGGGGCGGACTGGCTCGAGGCGCGTTTCATCGTGCCCCCGAAGAACATGAACGCCTTCGCCCGGAGCGTCGGGTCGTTCGCTCCCGACGTGCTTGCGGAGAACAAAGGGACGATCGAAAAGCTTGCGGACACCATGAGGCGCTCCAACGGGTTCTCATTGTGGTGGGATTAAGAGGGCGGGGTCAGGGGTCAAAGACGAAATACCGGCGAAACGCTTTCACTGATCGTGCTTTCTATTTTCCACGATGCAACGAATGAAGACCGCCGTGAACATCCTGACAGGACTTGCACTCCTTATTGTCGCCTTTTCGCTTATTGTCGTATACGCGAACACTCATCCTCCGCGCTATGCACTTCATATCCCACCGTCGGACCATCGTGCCGCCTATGAGAATGTGACGTTCGAGACCAGCGACGGCGTAATGCTCAAGGGGTGGCTCATCAAACCCCCGCAGGAGAAGCCCGGCATGCCCGGGATCATTATCTGCCACGGCCTGGGTGCTAACCGCTCGGACTTCACTGACCTGGCGGTCATGCTCGCCCGACGGGGATACTGGGTCCTCACCTTCGATTTCCGGGCGCACGGCGAGAGCGGTGGGAGCCGGTCGTCGCTGGGGTATCATGAACAGAAGGATGTAGCGGCCGCTCTCGCGTACCTCGCGTCACAGCCTCGGATCGACCGGAACCTCATCGGCATCTTCGGCTTTTCCCTGGGCGGCTCCACCGCCATCCTTGCCGCTGCCCGGACCGGGATGTTCGCAGCAGTGGCCGCTGACAGTGCGTTCACAAGCCTCAGGGAACAAGCACGCGAGGCCGTCACCGGGTTCTATCATCTGCCGTCATTTCCCTTCGTCAACCTGGCGGTCCTGGGGTATGAAATATATTTCCAGACCTCGGCCAGGGACATCGCCCCGGAAGCTGTCATCGGAAGGCTCGCGCCGGCACCCGTGTTCATCATTGCCGGCGATGGCGATGAGATGATCCCCGCGGAGAACGGAAGAAGGCTGTTCCGGGCGGCGAAGGAGCCAAAGGAGCTCTGGATCATTCCCGTGGCAGGCCATGGCGGCACGATCGCCGCGGCCGGGGACGAATACGGCAGGAGACTGGGGGAGTTCTTCGACAGTCACCTGAGAAGATGACGTCGTCCTCCCGGACAGAAAAACAGGTTTTGACAGCGCTCGAAAATTCGGATAAGGTGGTTTCATGTACATCCTCGGCATTGAAACAGCGACAAGGACCGGCGGCGTTGCCATCGTATCAGAGGACGGCGTGCTCGCCGAGTACACCTTGAACATCGAGGTGACGCACTCGGAGCGGCTCATGTCCACGGTGGACCGGGTGTTCAAGGACACCGGGCTCCGGATGGCATCCATAGACGGTTTCGGCGTCTCCATCGGGCCCGGCTCGTTCACCGGGCTCCGTATCGGACTGTCCACCGTGAAGGGGCTCGCGTTCACCACAGGGAAGCCCGTTGCCGCGGTGCCGACGCTCAAGGCGCTTGCCTGGAACACGCCCCATGCTCGATATCCGGTATGTCCGTTGCTTGATGCCAGGAAGAAGGAAGTGTATGCCGCTCTCTACCATTACGACGGGCGGGAGCTCGTCCAGGACCTCCCGGAGACCGTGCTGCCGCTTGCTGAACTGGCGGAACGGGTCGCCGGAGAGGTGCTGTTCACCGGCGAGGGGGCACGGCTCTTTGCCGGGGACATCGAGCGCTTCTTTGCCGGGAGAGCGCACCTTGCGCCACGCTCCGCGTCGGTCCCGTCTGCGGCGAGCATCGCTGAGATCGCGCTGGATATGATCAGCGTCGGCCGGCAGACGGGTCCTGATGGCCTGTCGCCGATGTATATCCGCAGGCCGGAGGCCGAACTGGCATGGGAGAAACGGGAACGATCACGATAGACCGCATGACCCGGGAGGACATTGAACAGGTCCTTGCCATCGAGCAGGCATCGTTCACGATGCCCTGGTCGCGGAACCTGTTCCTGTCGGAATTCCGGAATCCGACGGTGTCGCTCATGCTGGTCGCGCGGTCTCCGGATAGCGGTGGGAGGATCATCGGTTTTATCGTCTGCTGGGCCGTTGCTGACGAACTGCATATCCTGGACCTGGCAACCGAGCCTTCCTGGCGCCGTAAAGGTATCGCCCGCATGCTCGTGCTCGCCGCGATCAGGGAGGGAGATGCGG
>JAAXXJ010000382.1 GCA_013334545.1 Nitrospirota bacterium
CGTGCCTTGATCCTGGCCTTCGGTTTCACCTTCAACAATCTGACCATGCTCGCCCTGACGCTCTCCGTCGGGCTCCTCATCGACGACGCCATCATCGTCATCGAGAACATTTACCGGCATGTCGAGGAGGGGATGGCGCCCCGCGAGGCGTCGATTTTCGCCACTTCCGAGATCGGACTTGCCGTCATGGCGACCACTTTCGCCATCGTGGCGATCTTCCTCCCGGTCGCCTTCATGAAGGGGATGATCGGCCGGTTTTTTCTCCAGTTTGCCCTGACCGTCGTGTTTTCCGTGATGGTTTCACTTCTCGTCTCCCTCACTCTGACGCCGATGCTCGCCTCGATCTTCCTGAAGCGTGTCGCTCTCAGGCGGAAAGACCCGAACAACGAACCGGTCGCCGTCAAGCCGGAGCGGCTTGAGGGATCGTTTGAGCGGGGATACAAAAGGCTGGAGGAGGTCTACCGGCATCTCCTGGCCTTTTCCCTGAACCACCGCGTTTTCATGCTGGTCGGAGCCCTCGTCATTTTTGTCGGCAGTCTCTATCTGACAACCTATATGGGCAAGGAATTCACCCCTCCCGAGGACCAGGGCCAATTCATCGTCCGTCTGGAGGCGCCCATCGACTATTCGCTGGAAAAGGCCAATGAGCTTTTCCGGCCTGCGGAGCAAATCCTGAGGAAGATGCCGGAGGTCAGGGCGGTCTACTATGTGCTCGGCACTGGCGGCGCAGTCAACCGCGCCATGATGATGACCAGCCTCATCCCGAAGAGCGAACGGAAGAAGACGCAGATGGATCTGAAAAAAGAGATCCGCCAGAAGCTGAGCCGGTTTCCCGGTCTCAAGGTATCGGCCGAAGATTTCTCCATGATCGGCGGCGGGCAGAGGCAGGTTCCGATCCAGTATAGCGTCCGGGGGCCCGATCTCATGGCGATCCAGGCCTACACGAAGCAGATCGCCGGCGAGTTCGCCAAAAAGCCGGGGATCGTAGATGTCGACACCTCCCTCGAGATGGGCAAGCCGGAAATCAAGATTTTCATCGATCGGGACAAGGCGGCCGATCTCGGGGTAGACGTGTGGACCATCGCCGAGGCGATCAACCTCCTCATGAGCGGCGAAACCGACGTGACGAAATTCAAGGATGAGCGCCGGGGGAAGCGATATGATCTCCGAATCCGTCTCAATCCGGAAGAACGTAGAGATCCGGACGACCTAGGCAAACTCTATGTCCGGTCGCGTGACGGGCGTCTCGTCGAACTGCGTAACCTCGTCCGGATTCAGGAGGGCGGAGGTCCGAGCGTCATCAACCGCGTCGATCGCCAGCGGGCGATTACCCTCTTCGCGAGCCTCGAAGAGACGCCTCTGGGAGCGGCGATCAAGGACCTCAACGGCATCGCGGAGAAGATCCTCCCGCCCGACTACCTACCGAAATACAGGGGCCAGGCCGATACGATGGGTGAGTCCTTCGGATACTTGCAGTTTGCCATTCTCCTCGGGGTGCTGATGGCCTACATGGTCCTTGCCGCGCAGTTCGAGAGCTTTGTTCATCCCTTCACGGTGCTTCTGGCCATGCCGCTCTCGTTCATCGGGGCCTTCGGGGCGCTCCTTCTGACGGGAAAGACACTCAACATTTACAGCTTTATCGGCCTGATCCTCCTGATGGGGCTCGTGAAGAAAAACGGGATTCTGCTTGTCGATTACACGAATGTCCTTCGGGCACGGGGTCTGTCGCGCCGGGAAGCGATTCTCCAAGCTGGACCGGTCAGGCTGCGGCCGATCCTCATGACGACCTTTGCCATGGTCTTCGGGATGATTCCGGTCGCTTTCGGTATGGGCGAGGGGGCGGAAACCCGCTCCCCGATGGGGATCGCGGTCATCGGTGGACTCCTCACTTCGCTGTTTCTGACACTCGTGGTTGTGCCCGCCGCCTATGACCTGTTTGACGATATGCAGGGGTTCTTCAAGAGACGCGGTAAGAAGAAGCACGATGCGATTTCACCGCCGCAGGCGCCTTCTGATCTCCACTGACGATCGGGGCGCGGCGGCTGTGAGGCAGAGGGAGTTAACCATGAAGATGTTCCTGATTATCTATTGTGAGGCGGCGGATGAAGAGGTGATCACCGCCCTCAAGGAGGCGGGGATCCACGGCTATACCAAGATGGTGGAGGCTCGAGGTGAGGGGACGGAAACGGAGCCGAAACTCGGGACCCACTGCTGGCCCGGGAAGAACAACATTCTTTTGATAGCCGTGGCCGACGAAGAGGTTCCCAGGATCAACGAACGGATCCGCAGGATCAAGGAGGAATATCCCCGTGCTGGCTTCCGGAGCTTCCTCCTTCCGATGGAAGAGAACATCTGAAACAAAGCGACAAAGATGACAATAACAGAATTGTCCATCAATCGGAGGATCACTATCTACATGGTGAGCCTGATCATCTGTATCTTCAGGATCGTCTCGTGTCCCTGTCTGGGACTCAAAATGGTCGGGTATTATGCCTATTGCAGCAATGTGTCCCAGGGTAAACGGAAAAATATGGTCAAAATGAACGGGCGTCCTCCATCATGGAAGGTGAAGGATTATCAAGAGGATCGCAAGACTGGGCAAGCCTCATTCAGATGGTTTGCGACTCTGCGATAGATTACGGAAAGTAATCGCTCGTCAGAGGGATCACCCTTCCACTTTCCACTACGATACGGATGGTTCCGCTCGGACCATTGATCTGAACATCAAGATTTCGACGGTGTGCTCAGGTTTCGGCTCGAATGTCGAAATCGTTACAGCAATAAGGGATAGATAGGTAGACTTGCGGTATTAGTGTATTGTGGCCGGTCGTTCCTTCTCAATGAGCGTATTGAGCAGAAGAAAGCGTTCTAACTCGGAGAACTGG
>JAAXXJ010000088.1 GCA_013334545.1 Nitrospirota bacterium
TACTATTTGCATTTGTCGATCACGGTGGGCGTAGCTCAGTTGGTAGAGCACCAGGTTGTGGCCCTGGTGGCCGCGGGTTCAAGCCCCGTCGCTCACCCCAATTTTTTGTAGTGCGGAGTTCGGAGTGGGGAATGCGGAGTGAGGATCATCCATGGTCCTTGATTCCGCATTCGGCATTCCGCACTCCGCAATTTATTTGCGCCCGTAGCTCAGCTGGATAGAGCGTTGGCCTCCGAAGCCAAAGGCCGCGCGTTCGAATCGCGCCGGGCGCACCAGATCAAGAAAATTCAACATTCAAAATTCAAGATTCACCATGTTGAATATTGAATTGGGAATTTTGAATTCGCAGAATATGCGCCCGTAGCTCAGCTGGATAGAGCGTCGGACTTCGAATCCGGATGTCGCAGGTTCGAGCCCTGCCGGGCGCACCATTCATTGATGAAGCAGGTTCAACGTTCAGGGTCCAACGCACGAGAACAAGAGCAATTTTGTTGTTGCATCAGCGAAAAAAGATAAGTATAATACGTTCCTTGTCGCAGGGTATTCCGTTTTTTTAACGGGCCGTTAGCTCAGTTGGTAGAGCAGCTGACTCTTAATCAGCGGGTCGAAGGTTCAACTCCTTCACGGCTCACCATGACCCCACCGAGAGCAGTGAGCAGCAAGCAGCCATATTCGAAATGCTGCTAGCAGCACACTGCTCTCTTTGTTCGTGCCGGTGTTGCTGAATCTCCCTGCAGGCTTCGGGGAATGCGCACGCTCCTGGATCCAAGGGCCTTTTCGCGGCTCACGTGACAGGGCGGAACGATGGTTCTTTGTGCCGTATATTCCTAAATAACGCTGCGAGAGTGGCGGAACTGGCAGACGCGCCAGACTTAGGATCTGGTGGGCAACCGTGGGGGTTCAAGTCCCCCCTCTCGCACCAATAAGGTCAATATCGGCCACGGAGACACTGAGACACGGAGAAGGAAAAACCTCATGAGGTTTTCTCTGTGACCTCTGTGTCTCTGTGGCGGACGTTATTAATAGAATTTTTTTAAAGGGGAATGAGTATGAAAGTCACCGTCGAAGACATCAGCACCGTCAAAAAGAAACTACATATCCAGGTCATGCCCGACGCCATCGCTCTGGAGATGAAGAGGGCCGTGGCCGACGTGGCAAAGAAGGCAAAGATCCCCGGGTTCCGGCCCGGAAAGGCGCCGAAGGACGTGGTGGAGCGCCACTACGCCGCGGAGATCCAGTCCGAGGTGATGAACCGGGTCATTTCCGAGTCCTATCTCGAGGCGCTCAAGGAGAACGACCTGAGCCCCGTGGAAATGCCGAACATCACCAATATCTCCCCGCTCGAGAAGGACGCTCCTCTGAACTATTCGGCGGTGGTCGAAGTGCGGCCCCGGATCGACCTCGGGAACTATGAAGGTATCGAGGTGAAGGAAACGCCGGCCACCGTCTCCGACGAGGAGCTCGGCCAGACCGTCGACCGTCTCCGGGAGATGTACGCGCAGCTCGAAGTGGTGGAAGGGCAGGCGCTGGACAAGGGGCACACGGCCATCATCGATTTTGAGGGGTTCCGAGAGGGCAAGTCCATCGAGGGCGCCAAGGCCCAGGACCACCTCCTCCATCTCGGCACCGGGAGCCTGATCCCCGGGTTCGAGGAACAGCTCATCGGCATGAACAAGGGCGAGACCCGGGAGATCAACGTCAATTTTCCGGCGGACTACAGCAACAAGGACCTCGCCGGCAAGGACGCGAAGTTCACGGTCACGCTGAAAGAGGTCAAGAAGAAGGTCATGCCCGAACTGAACGACGAGTTCGCCAAGGACATCGGCGACCACAAGACCGTGGACGAGCTGAAGACGCGCATCAAAGAGGACATCGAGATCCGCAAGAAGAACGAGCTCGTCTCGGCCCAGCGCGAGGAGCTCCTGAACAAGCTCATCGACGCCCACACCTTCGATGTGCCCCAGGGCATGGTGGACCGTGAGCTGAACTCCATGGCCCGGCAGCAGGTCACGCGCATGGCGCGCCAGGGCATCGATGTCCAGAAGACCTTCGACGTGGCGAAGTTCCGGCTCGAGCACCGCGACCTGGCCGTGAGGCGCGTGAAGGGGACCCTGCTCCTGGATGTGATCGCCGACAAGGAAAAGATCGACGTCTCGGACGCCGAGGTGAACGCCGCCCTGGCCGCCATGGCCCGGAGCGCCAATCAGAAGCTCGAGGCCGTCAAGCAGTACTACGAGGCGCAGGAAGGCGGCATGGACGATCTCCGGTCGTCGCTCGCCGAGGAAAAGACCCTGTCCCTCTTGCTTTCCAAAGCGAAGAAGGTATAGAATACCTCAGGAACAAAGAACATACGACAGGAGAACCCAATGTCCCTCATTCCCATGGTGATCGAACAGACAAGCCGCGGCGAGCGAGCCTATGATATCTACTCGCGGCTCCTGAAGGACCGCATTATCTTCCTCGGCACGGCCATCGACGACATCGTCGCCAACACAGTGATCGCCCAGCTCCTGTTCCTCGAAGCCGACGACCCGGACAAGGACATCTATCTCTATGTGAACTCGCCGGGCGGCGTTGTCACCTCCGGGCTCGCCATCTATGATACGATGAACTACATCAAGTGCCCGGTCTCGACCATCTGCATCGGTCAGGCCGCGAGCATGGGCGCACTGCTCCTGTCGGCGGGCACGAAGGGCAAGCGGTTCTCGCTGCCCCACGCCCGCATCATGATCCACCAGCCCATGGGCGGGTTCCAGGGCCAGGCCACGGACATCGAGATCCACGCACGCGAGATCCTGAAGATGAAGGAGACGCTGAACCGGATCCTGGCGACCGCCACCGGCCAGCCCATCGAGAAGATCCAGACCGATACGGACCGTGATTTCTTCATGTCCGGCGAGGACGCAAAGAGCTACGGCCTCGTTGACGAGGTCATCACCAAAAAACTGCCGCGCGCCGCGAGGGAGAAGTAGCGCCATGACCGAAAAAAAGGACCAGAAGGACCATACATCGCCGCTCAAGTGCTCATTCTGCGGCAAGGGCCAGGATGAGGTGAAAAAGCTCATCGCCGGTCCGTCGGTCTTCATCTGCAACGAGTGCGTTGACCTCTGCAATGAGATCATCGCTGAGGAGTGGGAGGAGGCCAAGGAGGCCAAGACACCGCGGCTCCCGAAGCCGGCCGAGATCAAGCGGATCCTCGACGAGTATGTCATCGGCCAGGACCGCGCCAAGAAGATCCTTTCCGTGGCCGTGCACAACCACTACAAGCGGATCGGCGTCCAGCACGAGATCGGCGAGGAGGTGGAGCTCCAGAAGAGCAACATCCTGCTCATCGGCCCCACGGGCACCGGCAAGACCCTGCTCGCCCAGACCCTGGCGCGGATCCTCGATGTGCCGTTCACGATCGCCGATGCGACGACGCTGACCGAGGCGGGCTACGTGGGCGAGGACGTGGAGAACATCATCCTGAAGCTCCTGCAGAACGCCAACTACGACGTCGAGCGGGCCCAGCGCGGCATCGTGTACATCGATGAGATCGACAAGATCAGCCGCAAGTCCGAGAACCCGTCGATCACCCGAGACGTTTCCGGTGAGGGGGTCCAGCAGGCGCTCCTGAAGCTCATCGAGGGCACCGTGGCGGCGGTCCCGCCGCAGGGCGGTCGCAAGCACCCCCACCAGGAGTTCATCCAGGTGGACACCACGAACATCCTGTTCATCTGCGGCGGCGCCTTCGTGGGCATTGACAACATCATCGAGCAGCGCGTCGGCAAGAAGACCATGGGCTTCGGCGCCGACATCCAGAGCAAGAGCGAGCGGAAGTTCAGCGAGATCCTCGCGAGCCTCCAGCCCGAGGACCTGCTTAAGTACGGGCTCATCCCCGAGTTCGTGGGCCGCATGCCGGTAGTGGCGACCCTCGTGGAGCTGGACGAGCACGCTTTGATCGACATCCTGACCCGGCCCAAGAACGCGCTCATCAAGCAGTATCAGAAACTGCTCTCCCTGGAAGGCTGCAAGCTGCGCTTCACCGAGGGCGCGCTCATCGCCATCGCCAAGAAGGCCATCACCCGCAAGACCGGGGCCCGCGGCCTCCGGGCCATCCTCGAGGACGTGATGCTGAACGTGATGTACGATATCCCGTCCCAGGCAGGCATCCGCGAGTGCATCATCAGCGATGAAGTGATCAGCGACGGCGCCGAACCGCTTCTCATTTACGAGAAGATCGCTTAACGACCAGTAATCCGTGAGCAGTAATTGAGAGATTAGAGATTGAGGTTTGTCCTTAATCTCTTTTTTTCTGCTTATCCTGATCACGAATCACTCATTACTAAATTACTGGCATATAATGAAGATCCTTTCCGCCGAATTCGTGACAAGCGCCGCCGGACTGAAGCAGTTCCCCGATGACAGCAGGCCCCAGATCGCCTTTTCCGGACGCTCGAACGTCGGCAAATCCTCCCTCATCAATGCCTTCCTGAACCGGAAGAGCCTCGTCAAGACGAGCGCGACGCCGGGCAAGACCCAGCTGATCAACTTCTTCCTCGTCAATAAAGAGTTCTACTGCGTCGACCTCCCGGGATACGGCTATGCCAAGGCGCCCCGGAGCGTGGTGGACGCGTGGGCACCGATGATCGAGGGGTATATCAAGGACTCTCCGCAGATCCGGGTCGTCGTGGTCCTGCTCGACATCCGGCGGGAACCCGACGCGCGCGATGAACGGCTCGTCGAGTGGCTTGCGCATTACGGCGTCCCGGCACTCTACGTGCTGACCAAGGCCGACAAGGTGAAGCGGAGCGAGGCCGCGCAGGCGAGGCGGTCGGTCGCGAAAAAACTGGGGCTTGCCGGACCGCCGCTCCTCACGTCGGTCAAGACCGGCCAGGGGATCGTCGAGCTCAAGGCGGAGATCGCGAAAAGGCTCAATCAGCCACCGGGGACCGTCGCTTCATCTTGATTCTTTTCTTCTACTGCTGTATCCTGATCCCTGTCTTCTGACTTCTTTGATCCTCCGGAGGTACGTTCATGGAACTCATCCAGGCCCTGACCGGCTCGCTCCTCTGGGCGACCCTCTTCAGCATCGGGCTCTTCGTCGGAGGCAGCATCGCCACCAATTTCCTGGCAAAAAAGTCCAAGCTGCTGGAGCCCATTGCTTCAGGCTTGAAGCTCATTGCCCTCTTCGTTGCCCTCCAGGCGTTCCTGATCCTGGGCGGGAACGAGGGCTTCCCCGCCGTCGCGCGCTATTTCCAGTTCTTCTCCTGGCTCATCGCGATCTTCGCCCTGCTCCGGCTGACGCTCTATATGTACGGCGACCTCTTCGTGGTGCGGTGGAAGAAGGGGAGCTTCCCGGCGGCTTTCAAGAACATCATCACCATGGTCATCCTCGTCGTGTCGGTCCTGTTCCTGATGAAGGGGATCCTGGACATCAATGTCACCTCGCTGATCGCGACGACCACGGTGCTGACGGCCACCATCGGTCTGGCCTTCCAGAGCACCCTTGCCAACATGCTCGCGGGGCTCACCATCCATCTGGAGAAGCCGCTCCGGCAGGGCGATTGGATCGCCGCCGGCGGGCATGAGGGGCACGTGCTGGACATCACGCTCCGCTCGACCCGGATGCGGACGATCGAGAAAAACGAGGTCTTCATCCCGAACAGCTATGTCCTGGCCGGCGCAGTGGTGAACTACAGCCTGCCCGACCAGACGACCTACCGGAAAGTGACAGTCGGCGTGAGCTACCAGGTGGCGCCGAACACGGTCAGGAGGACGGTCCTGGACGTGCTGGCCTCGGTGGACGGCGTCCACCGCCAGCCCGAACCGCTGGTGCGGGTCCTGAACTTCGGCGACTTCTCGGTGAACTACGAGATCCGCTACGCTATCCACGACTACCAGCGGTACCTCGAGATCGAGTCGGACATCATGAACCTCCTCTGGTACCGGTTCAGGCGAGACGGGATCGAGATCCCCTTCCCGATCCAGACGGTCCACCTCAAGGAGATCACCGCCGAGAGCAGGCGCGCGGAGCGCGAACAGGCGGCTGCAGAGGTCCTCGCCCTCATGGGCAAGGTGGATATCCTCGCGCCTCTCTCGCAGGAAGAGCGGCGGAAGCTGGTCGAGACCGTGGGCATCAAGACCTATGCGGTCGGCGAGTGCCCCGTGCTCCAGGGAGAGGCCGGCGACTCGTTCTACATCATCAGGAAGGGGTCCGTGGACGTCCTCGTGCAGAAGGAGGCGGGCGAATGCGTCGTGGTCGCCACCCTGGGAGCGGGGAACTTCTTCGGCGAGATGAGCCTTTTGACGGGGGCCGCGCGGACCGCGACGATCCGGGTGACGGAGGATGCCGAGTTTGTGGTCATCGACCGTGAAAGTTTCCGGGGCACGCTGATCCATAATCCGTCCATTGCCGAATCCCTCAGCCGCATCCTTGCGGAACGCCAGGCCGCGCTGGCTGCGCAGCGGGAGAAGCTCGATGCCGTCACGTTCGAGCGGCGCAAGAGGGACGAATCAGGGAAGCTGCTCCACAACATCCGTGAGTTCTTCGGCCTGCACTGACGGAAGAACATACCTCTACGATTTAAAATGAATTATTATTCATGCCGGTTGTTCCCGGTATAATGGAGGCCTATGAGGGAGCTGACACGGGGAGAGGAATTCTACGATGGGGCCGCCCTGCTGGGCGATCCCGTGCATGGCTACATCTCGTTCACCACGCCGAAACCTTCGGCCGCCGAAAAGACGGAAAAGGACCTCATTGACACCGCGTGGATGCAGCGGCTCCGTCAGATCTACCAGCTTCAGAGCGCCCGGTGGGTCTACCCGTCGGCGGAGCACAGCAGGTTCCAGCACTCCCTCGGCGCCATGCATCTGGCGGGGCGCTTCGCCCGTCATCTGTATCCCTCCTTGAAGGCCGCGGTCCCTGACTGCCCGTCGGAGAACTTCATTGAAGAGCTCCTCCGCGTGGCCGCGCTCCTGCACGATATCGGCCATGGTCCCTTCGGCCATTTCTTCGACGACAATTATCTCGAACAGTTTGAGCTCACCCACGAGAAACTCGGACAGCTCATCATCAGGACCGAACTGGGCGACATCATCCGGGAGGTCCGCAGGAGCCCGTCGGGCGAGTTCTCCAAGCGGGAGCGTCTGGACCCCGACCAGATCGCCTTTCTCATCGGGAAGGGGGCCCCGGCCTCGTCCAAGCAGCCGCGCTGGCTCGTCTTTCTCCAGCCCCTCCTCTCGGGCATCTACACGGTGGACAATCTCGATTACGTCCTGCGCGACGCCTATCTGTGCGGTGTGGCGGTGGGGCCGGTGGATATCGACCGCCTCATGTACTACACCTTCTTCACGGACAAGGGGCTCACGCTCCATAAGTCAGGCCTCACCGCCCTCAACATGTTCCTGAACGCCCGGCTGTACATGTATACCAATGTCTACTATCACCGTACGACGCGTGCAATCGACCAGCACCTCAAGGAGCTCTTCAAGGACACCATGGCGGCCCTGTTCCCTTATAATCCCGCCGACAACCTTCAGGCATATCTCGAACTGACCGACTGGTCGCTCCTCGAGTCGGTCCGGAAGTGGGCGCAGGAAGAGGACACGTCCACGGCGGTCCTGGGACGCGAATGGGCGACGATCCTGGCGCGCGAAGTGAAATGGAAGATGGCCTACGATGTCACGCTCTCCATGCGGTACTTCGAGAAGGGGAGAACGCTCATCGACGCGCCGGAGCTGGTGAAGCGCATCCGCAAGCGGCTCCCCGAGAAGATCAAGGACCTGCCCTTCTGCGTGGACATGGCAAGCCAGGACCCACGCCCCATCAACCCCCTCATGATGGGGGAGCGCCAGATCTACGTGTTCAATCCGACGACGCGGAAAGTGGAGAAAGAGCCCCTCAAGGACTTCTTCGAATACATACCGGCGCGGGTGGTGCAGTGCCGGGTATTCACCTTGAAGCATGACCACGATGTTCTGCTCGCAGACATTGTGGAGGAGGTCCTCGGCATCCAGGAGGACAGCATCAAGACGAACGTCTAGTCCTGTTATACAAAGGCGGGCATAAGATGGAAAAGGGGACCGGCGGGGACACGTCGACGGGCGAATGGAGCGTGGTAAAGACAGGCGTAGGTGCTTCCGGGTAGCGAACGACAAACAGCAAAGCGAAAATGGAGGGGGTTAATCGATTCTGAGAAAATTAGCTAAAATAGTTTGACAATCCACAGAAGATCTGCGGTCTCCCCGACATCGTCTCTCACTTCCACTTCTGTGTTCCGAACCCTTATAGTTTGGATCACGGTATTTTCGGCGGTCTGCGCCTAATCTGAGATCATTTCCCGACCTGCGTTCTTTATTGTTCATGTGGCTCCCTTCGTAACGCAGAGATAAAAACTGCAATTCGCCCTATGTATCGAATACATTTGAGACGTGCTATTCCTCTTTCAGGTGAATCCCCTGCCGCCGATTGCAGGAAGCAGTCAATGCTGTATTATAGCTGATTAGCCGCAGCTTTCAAATCTTTTTCAGGCTGCGACAGCCGCTTACATAATCGTGCCCTCTGGGGCTGAGCAGCCGCTTTAGCGGGTCGGTCTCGTGCCTCTGGTTCTCCCCTCGCGGAGCGAGGGGAGAGCAAATCTGCTGAGATCCTGTCAGAACGGCTGGCCAGGCTGTTCAGCTCATTCTTTGCTTTACCGCCTCCATGATCGCTTTCGCGGATATCCCCTCATACTCCAGCAGTTCATCCGGTTTGCCGCTCTTCGGCATGGCGCGGACAGCGAGGCTATGGACCGGGACCGGGTCTTTTGACAACGCAGTCCTGACCGCGTCGGCGATGCCACCTTCGGCAAAGTGGTCCTCCACGGTCATGATGAATCCCGTATCTTCGGCCGCCTGGCGTAGCGTTGCCACGTCGACGGGCTTCACGCTGTAGAGATCGATGACGCGGATAAGGATGCCTTCCTTCCTGAGTGCGTCATATGCCGTGAGAGCCTCATGGAGGGTGATGCCCGCGGCAACCACGGTAGCCTTGTCCTTTTTGCTCGAACGTAAGATTTTGCTACCGCCGATCCAGAAGGCCTCGTCGTTCCGGTAGAGGATGGGCGTGTCCTTCCGTGTCGTGCGGAGATAGCCGATGCCCCAGTGCTTCGCCATCTCCTCAACAAGCTTCTCCGTAGATACTGCGTCGGAGGGATAGATCACCACGCTGCCAAGGATGGCCCTGAACAGGGCGAGGTCCTCCAGCCCCATCTGGGACGAGCCGTCCTCACCGATGGAAACGCCGGCATGGGACCCGCAGAACTTGATGTTCGCGTTCGAATACTGGCTCATGCGGACCTGGTCCGCCGCACGGGTCAGGAACGCCGCGAAGGTCGAGACAAAGGGCACCTTTCCCCGGATCGAGAGGCCGAGCGCCGTACCGACCATGTTCTGCTCGGCAATGAACATCTCGAAGAACCGGTCGGGAAATGCCTTCTTGAATATCTCCGCGTAGGTCGAGTTGCTCACCTCGCCGTCCAGCACAACCATGTCCGGACACTGGGGAGCGAGCCGGCTGAGCGCCGTGCCGTAGGCATGCCGGGTCGCGACCGGCTTGTCGGTCGAGTACGAAAGCGGTGCGGCCTTCACAGCCGTCACCGTCGTAGGTTTCGCACCCCGCGGCGGCTCTATCCATCCCCGGAGCCCTTTGTCCACCGGGCCCAGTTCCTGGAGAGCCCGGTCAAGCTCGTTTTTCTTGAGCGCCTTGCCGTGCCAGCCGTTCTTGTCCTCGATGAACGAGACGCCTTTCCCCTTGAGCGTCTTGGCGATGATCATGACCGGCCTGTCGGTCGTACGGATCGCCTGCTCGAAGGCGGTCCTGATCTGAGGCATATAGTGGCCGTCGATGGCAATGGTCTCCCATCCGAATGCCGCGGCCCGGTTCTTGTACACCGAAAGATCATGGCCGTACATGGTCTCGCCACGCTGGCCGAGCCGGTTCACGTCCAGGATGCCGACCAGATTGCCGAGCTTGTAGTATGCCGCGATCTCCATGGCCTCCCAGGCCGAGCCCTCCGCCATCTCGCTGTCGCCCAGCAGGACGTAGGTGCGGTACGACAGTTTGTCGAGGTATTTCGCGTTCAGTGCCATGCCGACGCCGATGGAGAGCCCCTGTCCGAGGGAGCCGGTGGACGCCTCGGTATACCGGAATGCACGTGTCATATGGCCTTCAAGCGGGCTGTTGAACTTCCGGAGCGTCAGGAGTTCCCTTTCCGTCACTTTTCCCGCTGCTGCCCACAGGGCATAGAACAGGGGAGAGGCGTGGCCTTTCGAGAAGATGAGCCGGTCATTGTTCGGTTGGCCGGGATCGTCCAGATCGAACCGGAATGCGCCCCCGAACAGAAGGCCGGCCATCAGGTCGGCTGCAGACAGGGACGAAGTGGGGTGGCCGGAGCCGGCCTCGGTCGTGGAAACGAGACTGTAGTAGCGGATGAGCCGTGCCAGACCTTCCAAGTCGTTGATCATGGGAACCTCCCTTGTCGTCATGCGGTCAGACAAGAATTTCGAATCTTGCAGCGACGCACCATTTTGTTACTAAAGAATCAGATTCTACTCAAAATGGCAAGAAAATATCCACCGCGAAGACGCGAAGGAAGCAAAGGACGTCAAAAAAAGGGATTTTTAAGTAATTCAAGTTTTCCTCGCAACCTTTGCGCCTTGGCGGTTCCACGGTTTTGTTCCGGCTTGTCCGGGTTAGGTGTTAATAGCT
>JAAXXJ010000383.1 GCA_013334545.1 Nitrospirota bacterium
AAGCTGGCCGTGGTCTACAACGAGCTGGAGCCCGATTCAGTGAAGCAGGTCGAGGAGCTCACGGCCCTTGAAAACCAGTACGGGTTCCAGACGGTGAAAATGGCCGTCAAGCGGCTTGATGATGCCCGGGCGCTCACGTACGCAGGCAAGGCTGACGCGGTGTTCATCTCCGTCAGCGCCACGGTGAACGAGGCGCTGGCCGAGATCGTGAAGACGGCCCACAGCAGCAAGATACCGACCTTGAGCCAGACGGGCGGTTCCGGCGACAAGGGTGTCATCCTGACCCTCGCGCCGAGCGCAACCGAGCAGGGCGAGACCGCGGCGCGAATGGTCGCGCGGATCCTGAACGGCGACAACCCGGCCAGCATCGCACCCCAGGTCCCGAAGCTGGTCGAACTGGTCTTGAACCTCAAGGAGGCGACGGCCCTGGGGCTGAAGCCTTCCATGGATCTGATCTCTGACGCGACGAAGGTGATCAAATGAAACTGTGGACCGCTATGACACTGAAGACGAGGGCGGTGGTCGCAACGGCCGGCATCCTCCTCGTGGCCCTTGGACTGAACACGGGACTCAATATCACCAGCGCGGCCGGCAAGTACCGGGACGCAGTGCTCGGCCGGACCTCGGCCATGGCCGAGGGCGTCAAGAAGGACATCGACAAGGTCACCGGATTCGGCTTACCGCTCTCCGCCATGGACGGCATGAGCGAAAAGCTCCGGGGGCTCAAGGAGTCTGACCGGGATATCTCCCGGGCCATGGTCGTTGACAAGGACGGGAAGGTCCTCTATGCAACGGACAAGGAACGCGAAGGTTCCCCTGCGACCGATCCTGGCAGCAGGAAGGCCCTGGAGGCCGCGGAGCCGCTGGTGCAGGAATATGCCGATGAGGGCGGGGACCAGTATGAAAAGGTCATCCCGCTCATGGGGCCCGACGGCAAGAAGATGGGTGTGCTCCGGATCGCGCTGAAGGGAAGCGCCGTGAACCGGCCGATCCGGGACCTGCTCCTGCGGTCGGTGATCGTGGCGACCGTCGTCTTTGTGCTCGCCACCTACCTGGTGACCCTGTTCATGAAGCGCACGATCACCGATCCCTTGGTCGAGATGGCCGGGACCGCGAGCCTCATGGCGGCCGGGGACCTCGCGCGCACGGTAATGGTAAGCGGAAAGACCGAGATCGCCGTACTGGGCAACGCCATCAACACGCTTTCCTCTAGCCTGCGGGAGATGCTCGGCCGGATCAACCAGATGACGGGCAGCCTCGGTGAAGCCATGCAGATCATGAATACGGCGACGCAGAAGATGAGCCAGGGCGCACGGGTCCAGCAGGAGGCCGGGGAGCAGACGGCCATGACGGTGGACGAGATGATCGCCTCGATCAGGGGTGTTGCGGAGAACGCGGCGGAAATGTCCCAGGCCGCCTCTGATGCGTCGGCGTCGGTCGCGGAGATGGCCGCGTCGGTCGAAGAAACTGCGCAGAACGCCAGCGGCCTGTCCTCTGCGGCAGATGACACAGCGACCTCCATCGTCCAGACGCTGGCGTCCATCCGTCAGGTGTCGGAGAACACCGAGACCCTTTCCTCGGCTGCGGAGCAGACGTCGTCCTCCATAACCGAGATGAGCGCCACCGTGAAGGCGGTGGAGCAGAAGGCCCTGGAGTCTGCGCGTCTCGCCGAGAAGGTCGCACGGAGCGCGTCGGAGCAGGGCATGGCCGCGGCACGTGAGGCAATGACCGGCATGGATAACATCCGCTCCACCGTGGAAGCTACGGCGGAGACGGTCAACCGCCTCGGGAAGCGTTCGCAGGAGATCGGACAGATCCTGAAGGTCATCGACGAGGTGACGGACCAGACCAGCCTCCTTGCCCTGAACGCGGCCATCCTGGCGGCGCAGGCGGGTGAGCACGGGAAAGGGTTCGCCGTCGTCGCCGAGGAGATCCGCGAACTGGCGGAGCGCACGGCCGCATCCACCAAGGAGATCGCCAACGTCATCTCCGCGGTCCAGCAGGAGACAGCCGCCAGCGTGCAGTCCATGGCGAAGGGCCTGCAGGCCGTGGAGAACGGCTCGGGGCTCGTCAAGGTGACGAGCGATGTATTCCAGCAGGTCGCCGAGAGCTCCCGGCAGTCGGCGGAGATGGCGCGCGCCATCGAGCTGACCACGGCCGAACAGGCCAAGGGAGTGGCGCAGATCACCGACGCGGCCCTGAACATCGCGGAGCAGATCGAGAAGATCGCCCACGCCATGCAGGAGCAGCAGAGGGGCAGCGAGCGCATCGCCCAGGCGGCCGAGAGGACGAGGGACATCACCCGCCAGATGAAGGTGGCAACGCAGGAGCAGACCGTCGGGAGCAAACAGATCGCCAAGGCCATGGAGGCCGTAACATCCCAGGCCGCCCAGGTCGCCCGGTCCACCTCCGAGCAAAGCCTCGGCGCCCAGCAGATCAGCGATGCCATCGCGCGTATCCAGAAGATCACCGAAGAGAATGTCAACGTGTCCATCGAGATGGACATGGCAGAGGCGTCGCTCCGGGAAAAGGCCGCAGCTCTCCAGTCAGAACTCCAGAAGTTCAAGGTCTGATCACTGCAGCAGGACAGCATCGTGTATACAACGCCGCGGGCGATGCGGTCGTCATCGCGCAGAGAGGGAACATGTTCCAGAAGATCAAGGACCGGATCAGGAAGAGCATGGGGATGAAGTTCGTGGCCACCCTGTCCGTGTGGGTCATCGTCCTGATGATGGCCGGGACGTTCTTCGTGGCCCGTATGATGCTCGCCTACCAGGAGCGTTCCCTCGAGGCCCGCGGCCGGGAGATCGGCGCGGTCCTGGCCAAGGCGGCGCTTGACCACCTGGCGTCAAGCGACATCCTGGGGCTGAACCTCCTGGTGG
>JAAXXJ010000089.1 GCA_013334545.1 Nitrospirota bacterium
CGCGGGCGCCGCGCCCGTGCCGGGGCCCCAGGGCAGGTTGTCCGTCACCATGCGGGCAAGTTCCTTGGACTCATAGTCGAGGTGGATCCCGACGGCCTTGGTCAGCAGTTTGGTCCCCAGGCCCATGATGAACGAATCCTTCGTGCTCTGGTTCGTGGTCGTGCTCTGCAGGAGGACCCAGGGTGCTTCCTTCTCGCGCGCATCGGCAGCTCTCGCGCCGAGCCTCACGAGCCCGCTCCCCATGCTCGACGTCCCCTGCTCGGTCTTGACGCCGAGGCCCCGCGACCATATTGGCTGGCCCGTCGCCGTGTTCACGAGCGCAAACATGCCGCGCACCTTCCTTGCGTTGTACACGCCCGTGGTGGTCTCATCGAAATCCAGCAGCGTCCCGTACAGCACGCCCTCGACGCCCAGCGTCTCGCCCAGCTTCTGCGGCGTCGTCATCTCGAGCTGTCCGCCCAGGTTGATGCCCATCCGGTCGCGGAGGATCTGGTCCGACTCCTTGATGTCCATGACCACATAGGACCGGTTCCTCAGGGCCTCGGCCATCTTCTCGCGCACCACATTCGGGCCGTCCACGTCATCCGTGTCATTCTTCATGGGAAGGACCGCGACCCTTTTGAGCGGATTGCTCGGGTCCGTCGGCAAAGGCATGTGGGGTATCGCGCAGCCCCCGATCACCGAGATCGCCGCTATGAGCAGAATGATACGGCAGAATCGAATGCCCATGTGTGCCTCCTGGAAGGAACGATGGAAAGGTCTTTCATGCGAAGGGGACGCGAGCCGACTGCCCAGTGCCCGGGGGGTGTCCCTTAGGTTGACTGATTCGCAATTGCAATCGTACCGGAAGACGTTGGTACTGTCAACACCAAAAAGGGGAGCAACAAATGAGTTGTCAGGCCTCACCGTTCCCGCGAATCGAGCAGCACCGTGACCGGCCCGTCGTTGACGAGCGATACCTCCATCATCTCGCCGAAGACGCCGGTCCGAACGGTCAACCCGGCCTCACCGAGCCTCCGCACGACCTCCTCATAGAGCTCATTCGCCCGCTCCGGGACTTCTGCCGCGCCGAAGGACGGACGGTTCCCCTTCCTCGTATCACCGGCGAGCGTGAACTGCGATACCACGAGCACCTCGCCGCCGATGTCCGCTACGGAGCGGTTCATCTTGCCGGCCTCATCCTCAAAGACCCTGAGCCGGGAGGTCTTTTTCACCAGGTAGTCTACATCCGCGTCGCCGTCGCCCTTCACGGCGCAGAGCAGGACCAAAAGCCCCTTGCCGACGGCGGAGGATTCGACGCCCCTGATCAAGACCTTGGCCTGGGAGACCCGTTGCAGCACGGCGATCATGGGAGGCATGATACAACAGTTGCCGTCAGTTGAAAAGGCATTGCATTACGAGGCGGAAAGGCAGGGCCGAAAAAAAGACGCTATTTTCTTTTAAAAGGGTCGCCTAGGAAACCGTTTGCCTTCTCCCCTTCCCCGTGGTACTGTACCTGCCCATGAAGATCGCCGACATCCTCGGAGAGGCAGGGCTCGTCGCCGCCGCCATGGGCGATGACTACGAATTTCGGCCCCAGCAGCTGGAAATGGCCGAGGCCGTCCAGAAGGCGCTCCGCAGCAAGACCCACCTCGTCGTCGAGGCGGGCACCGGCGTGGGCAAGAGCCTTGCCTACCTTGTGCCGCTCGTACTCTGGGCGCGCGAGGAGAACTGCCGCGTCGTCGTGGCCACCTACACCAAGGCCCTCCAGCAGCAGATCGTGAAAAAGGACATCCCCTTCCTTAAGACCGTGATCGGCGATTTCCGTGTGGCGCTCTGCGTAGGCGGCGAGAACTACCTCTGCCTCCGGCGCTTCGATCAGCTGCGCATGGGCGACCTTTACGAGCAGAACGAAGTGGAACCGCTGAACCGGCTCTTCGAATGGTCCACGCATACCCGCACCGGCCTCCGGAGCGAGCTGACCTTCGAACCCACCGGGGCGCTCTGGGCGAAGGCGAACCGCGAGGCGGACCTCTGCTTCGGCAGGGAGTGCCGCAGCTACAAGGACTGTTTCTACCAGAAAGGGAAGCTCCTGGAGCAGCAGGCCCAGGTGCTCGTGGCGAACCACCACCTGTTCTTTGCCGACATGGCCACGGGCGGGAACGTCCTGCCCCAGCACCGTGCCGTTGTCTTCGACGAAGCGCATCAGATCGAGGACGTGGCCACGGACTACCTGGGCGTCGAGGTGTCCAACTACTCGGTCCGCTACCTCCTGGACAATCTCCTGAGCCAGCGGACCCGCAAAGGCATGCTCACCCGGCTCGCCATCCAGGACCACACGGCCCGGACCGCGCGCGACCTCGTGGATGACCTCAGGCTCACCGCCGAGAACTTCTTCCTGAACCTCCACGAAGCGCTGAAGCAGGAGCCGGTCCTCCGGGTGCGCCGGCCGAACATCGTCCCCGACATCCTTTCCGGTCCCCTCACCCTGCTGAAGGAAACGCTCCTGTCGCTCAAGGCGAACACGCACGAGGAAGAGCAGGAGGTTCGGGCCTTCGCGGGCAGGGCAGGCGGTCTTGCGTCCGCCATCCGTCACAATCTTGACCAGGGGCAGGAGGGCTTTGTCTACTGGGCCGAGCGCGAGAACAAGAAGTACCGCCTTGTGGCCTCGCCCATCGACATCGCCGAGACCCTGCGGGAGCACCTCTTCGGCAGGCTCGACACCGCGGTGCTGACCTCGGCCACGCTCTCGGCAGCGGGGTCCTTCGAGTATATAAAAGGAAGGGTCGGTCTGGACGCGCCCGCGGAGCTGCTGCTCGATTCACCCTTCGACTTCGAGAACCAGGCCATGCTCTACATCTCGCCGGGCCTTGACGACCAGCAGGCCGCTGGATATCAGGAGCGTTTCGAGAAGGAGCTCCTCACGATACTCGGCGTTACCGGCGGCCGGACGCTCGTGCTGTTCACGAGCTACAGCCAGCTCCGGAAGACGAAGGAGACCCTGCGAAGTACCCTGCCGCAGCTCGGCATCCTGTGCCAGGGCGAGATGCCGGCCTACCGCCTGGTCGAACAGTTCAAGGAGGTCCCGAACGCCGTGCTGCTCGGCACCGCCTCGTTCTGGCAGGGCATCGATATCCCGGGCGAGGCGCTCCAGTGCGTCGTGATCGCCAAGCTCCCCTTTGCCGTGCCCGACGAGCCGCTCATTGAAGCACGCATGGAGCGGCTGAAGAACCCGTTCTATGAGTATCAGGTGCCGCAGTCGACGCTGTTGTTCCGGCAGGGGTTCGGCCGGCTCATCAGGACGAAGACGGACAGAGGGGCGGTCGCCGTGCTGGATTCGCGCATCATGACGAAGAACTACGGCAGGTCCTTCTTGCGATCGATCCCCAAATGCCGCATCACCGATGACCGGGAGGAGTTCAGGAGGTTCTTTGAAGGCTTGCGGTAGCTCTGCAGAATGATAGGAACGGCAACGACCTGTTCCCGCCCCTGCCGTCCCATTCGTCCTGTCCCTCGCCCCGTCCGACCCGTCCCGATCAGCACCCTCACCGGGCAGCGGTCCTTGCCATTTACTTCTTCGTCTTCAATGATGAAATCTCATTAAAATATTTCCGCGCGCAGTCCGGGCAGAGGCCATGGGAGAACTCGGCGTCGGAGTGGTCCCGGACGTAGACCTCGATCTGGCTCCAGTAGCCTTTGTCATCGCGGATCTTCTTGCAGGACGCGCAGATCGGCAGCAGCCCCTTCAGTGTTTTGATGTTGGCAAGTGCATCCTGAAGCCTTGCGATAAGCTCCCTCTGTTCTCCGGACAGGGACGACAATTTATCGTTCATGTCCCTGAGCTCTTGCCGGGAAGAGGCCATTTCTGTGAACAGCGGCTGGATCAGATAGATCCCGGCCATCATGGCGCAGGAGATGATAAGACCGGTCACCTCGAAGAGCACGTCGAGTGAAGTAGGCGATTGGTCAGCGACCAGCCGGAGAAGGGATTCGAACCGCCTCACCGTCATCAGCGAGATCGCGACCGTGACCAGAAGCCATGCGGCTTTCTTCCCGGTGATCGGGATCAACCGCAGGGCGAAGAGTGCCGCGATGAACTGAAAGAGCACGGACAAGGCCAGAATGGTGATCAGGATCGTCTGCACAAGGGCCTCCCGGGGTCTATTTCCCGTCGTCCACGCTCAGCGGCCCTGGCCCAAAGTGCGTGATAAGGAGCGCCGCACCCAGCATCGAGAGGTTCTTCATGAACATGATCTGGTTCACCTGAGCCATGTTGGGGTCCGTCATTGCCCAAAAGTTGTGGATCATGACCGTGACCGGTACGAGAAAGAGCACGATCAGCCAGCCGCCCCATGTTGCCTTGTATCCTGCCGCGATGCTCAACCCTCCCGCCATGGCGATGATGCCCGACAGCGGCACGGCGACCGATGCCAGCGGCACACCCTTGCTCGCCGCAAATGCGACGGTGTTCGCCGTGAAATGCCCCGGCCCTGCCATCACGAAGATCAATGCGTACAATATCCTTCCTGCAAGGACCAGATAGTTCATTGCTGTTCCCTCCTTGTTGAACATAGACATGAGCGTCCGGTGGATCAACCTTGCTCCATAATCGTCCTCAATCGCCCTGCGAACTCATTTCCCGGGGCGTCGTCCGTGACCAGCTCGATGTCCTGCGGCCGCGACGCGCCGATCCCTAGCTCCACGGCCCGGCTGATCTGCTCCTGCTCGAAGATCTTCTTTTCCATGATGGCGCTGTTGCTGCCCAGCTCCTTGAGGATGGCGATGCCGACAGCATCAATGGCGATCCGGTCCGTGCCCGCCAGGATGACATCTGCCCGCTTCCGCGTCCCGTGGCCGGGACCGCCGTCAACAAAGGCCTCGATCCCGTCCAGCAGGATGAGCTTCGGCGCGTAGGCCTGGTTGATCTCGGCGATCATCCTGCGCATGCTCAGAAAGGACGAATGGAGCTCCGTCATGTTCTTCTTGCGTGTGATTCCCACCGAAAGCTTCAGGGACATGGTGAAGACGCCGCCGAAGCCGTGGGTCTTGAGGCAGCAGGTGGTGACGACGCAGGGCGATTCAAGCACGGGCCGGGCAACGTCGAAGCCGTTCCTCCAGCTGCTCTTCTCGGGCATGATCCGCACCCAGTCGCCGGCAGGGAGCGTCTCGAAATCGATGAGCCCCACGCCGAGCTTCTCGCAAAGGCCGTAAATCCCCTTATCCTGCAGGACGTCGGCCGTGTCCGGCGGGCCGCTGCGCTCACCAACGGTGACGCTCTTTGCGCCCATGGTCTTGAGCTGAAGGATGAGGTGGGTAAGCGTGTCGTTGTGCGTCGAGCCAGGGAAGGGATCAGCGGTGTTGAAGTTCGGCTTAAGCAGCACGTCCTTCCCCTTCACGGGATTGATGCCCAGGAGATCGATGGCCCGCTGGATGCCGCTTGCGCGGTCTGCGGTCCTGACGAGCGAGACCTTCGTCTTCCCGTGCTTTGTTGCGCGATGTTTCTGCGGTGCCACCTCTGTCCCTCCCCGTATGTCTGTTGCCGCCAGGGCCAAGCCCGCTCCCGCGGCGATCAGGAACTCACGCCGGTCCATGCCCCGTGCCCCCCTATTTCTTCGGATAGCCGACCGGCTGGGCGAGGATAATCTTCTGGTCTGGCCGGAGCCGCATCGCCTTCGCCAGGGTCTCCCGGTCAACCGACCCGCGCACCACCGTTGCCAGCCCCTCTGAGGCGCAGAACAGGTAGACATTCTCGCTGATAAAACCCGTGTCTGCGGCTGAGTACAGGTCCTGCTCCTCCTTCGAAGCCTTGCCCATGCGGCCAAGGTCCGCTACGTAAACAAGGTTCATAGGCGCATCGGCAGCGAAGGACTGGCGGCCGGTCATGGCCCGGATGTCCCCGGCGAGCACCGGCTGGAGCACATGGGTCTTCGCCTCATAGACATACAGCCCCTCCGCCAGGGCGACATAGATATCGATCTCCTGCCAGTTCTTCGCAGATGGTGCGGTGCGCGTTCCCGAGTCCGGCCGGTTGACGCCGAACGCGGCCCAGAGAAGGTTGGAAAGCATCTGCGGGGATAGCTTCTCGGAGCTGAACGAGCGCGACGTGCTCCGGTCCTTCAGCACCTGCATGAGCGGGCGGCCGCGATCGGTCTGAGGTGCGGGCAGCTGCAGCGGTTTGAGCTGCTCCCCAGCAGTCACGGTGGCGAAGAGGAGCAGAGCTATGATTAATGCTGACAAAAACGGGACCCTCATGGTGAGCCTCCCTGTTTCGCGGACTGCGATTCCTTGCTCTATTATAGCAAATCACCTTCCAGGCATATGCAAACATATGTTGCTATTTGGCATGAAAAGTGGGATACTATATTCAAGCATACATCAAGGATGTACCAGACAGGCCACAAAGACCTGCGTCTTTGCGGCCTTTTATTTTTGACCACGGCGGGCCGATGGGGGAGAGAATGATACGCAAGCAAAGCTATAAAGAACAACTTGAAGTAAAGAAGAACATCATGCTGGCGGCCGGACTCGTCTCGGAACGCTTTCCCGGCGTCGCGAACATCGAGTTTCGCATGACCTATTACCAAAAGACCGCGGACCCGGTCCTGATGAAGCGCACCGTCAGCTTCTGTCCCACGAACTACGCCTTCTTCCGCCTGGACTGCATGCGTGACGAATGCACCAACGGCGGCTTCGACCTTGCCCCCCTCGTCGCCTCCCTGGTGAAGGACCGGAAGCCCACGGTCAAGGGGAACATCAACTGTCACGGCAAGACCGAGAACCTTGGCCACGGCCACGCCAGCATCGCCTACGAGATCAACATCCAGTACCGCAAGAACGGGAAGTAGGGCTTTTCGTACGCCTGGCCCTCTGCGGGAGCAGTCGTCTGTTTCTTGCTGCCTCCTTTCCCGATCTTTACTTCTTCATTCTGTCTTCTGCCCACCATTCCCTGCTATTCCCACCGGAAGATCAGCGAGCCGACTCCCAGAAAGACCGCGCTCATCAGCGAGAGCACGACCAGGTGAGGCGCTATCTCGGCCAGCCCGGCACCCTCGGTCATGATCGCCCGCGCTCCGTCCACGATATGGGTGAGCGGAAGGAACTGGGCGATCCTCTGAATGACCGGATTCGTGCCTTCCAGGGAGAACCATACGCCGGAGAGCAGCATCATGGGCCACGTGAACAGGTTCAGGATGCCGCCGGCGAGCTCCTCGCTGGAAAGGCGCGCAGAGACCAGCAGACCGAGCGAGATCAGGCAGACCGCGCCCAGCAGGGACAGCAGGAAGAGGTTGGCATAGGAGCCGCGCATCTCGAACTGAATGAAGTAATTGCAGCCGGCATAGACCGCGACCGTGATGACCTCGATCAGGATCAGACGTGATGTCATCTGTGCCAGGAGAAACTCGAAGGGATTGAGCGGCGTCGCCTTGAGCCGCTTCAAGAAGCCGTTCTTGCGGTACCGCACGATCACGTACCCAACGCCGAAGAGACAGCTGAACATCATGTTCATTGCCAGCACGCCCGGCACGACCCAATCCACGTAGCGGATCTTCCTTCCCTGGACCTCGACCCGCTGGAACCCGCTCCCGCTGCCGCCGGCCAGGATGCGCTCGAGCAAATAGCCGCCGGGCGAACTGCCGTTCACCCAGTAGCGCTTGCCTTCTCGAACATCGACCAGCATGTCGAGCTGAAAGTGCTCCACCTTGTCGACAGCCTTGTCGAGATCGGTGACGGGAATGAACTGGAGATACCGGGTCTGGAAGAAGCCAATGTCCCTGGCGTCAAGGCGTGCAAGGTCGCCGAGGACCCCCACCTTGTACAGGGGCTTCTGCTCTCCCGAGAATACGACGGCGAACCCCAGTACGAGCAGGAGCGGGAACAGGACGTTCCAGCCCAGGGACGACCGGTCCCGGATGAACTCCATGTTCCGGGCATGCATGACGGCGAGGAATTTTTTCATAGTATCATGCGTTCAGTCTGAAATACTACATCATGTTTTTTTGGGCAGCCCAGTGCGGCCGAGCCGCCCGGTGCAGGGGTAAGGTGGAAGCAGTTAACATAATCCCGCACATCCCTGGAGCGGCCCTATGAAATTTCTGGGGCACCCAGCAAGGCCTAAGGCAGCGTCCCGTGAGGGCGCACGCGCACTGTCTGAGGCCGAAGGCCGAGTTTGCGCGGACGAGCGGACGTGACCTTAGACGGGTCAGAAATTTCATTCAGGATGCAAAGGGTATGTGCAAAAAATTTCTCTTTTTTGGGCAGCTCCTTGCGACGCTGTGCTAATGCTCATCCGTATTGCTTGTTACCGTCATGATCGGCTACATGGCAGCGCTTCCCCTTCGGACGCGCTGCTTTTGGTCTGTTCTTGTTCCCAGCCGAACCGTGGAATGCAATACGCACAGTCGTCGCGATCGAGCCGCCCGGGCTTTGGGTAAGTCTAGAACAGAACCGGTTTTTAACCAAGCCCCGCATCTCCGTCCGACTCTTTATGCTCTCAAGTCCTTCCCCGTCAGGGCGATAAACAGGTCCTCCAGGTTCCAGGACCGCATCTTCATCCGCGACAAAGACGCGCCCCGCTCCAGCAACAGTTTCACGGTCCCATCAACGTCGCTGGTATGGATCTCGACCTCGCTGTCCCGCCGGACAACAGGCGCCGGAAACCCATTGAGCCTTCCTGCAACGTCCTCGTTCGGGAACTGAAGGATCACAGTCCCGAAATGATCGCGGAGCAGCTGCTCCGGCGTTCCGCGGGCGATGAACCGCCCCCGGTCCATGATCGCGATCTCGTCACACAGCTCGTAGGCCTCTTCCATGTAGTGCGTCGTCAGCACGATGGTCTTGCCCTGGGCCTTGATCATGCGGATGAGGTCCCAGAAATTCCTGCGCGCCTGGGGATCAAGACCGGTCGTCGGCTCATCGAGGAACAGCACGACCGGGTCGTTGACCAGGGCCAGGGCCATGAGCAGCCGCTGGCGCTGGCCGCCGGAAAGCTTGCGCGTGTCGCGGTCCAGGAACTCGTCAAGGCTCAGGAGCCTGACCAGCTCGTCCAACTCCATTGCCTTCGGATAGAGTTCCCGGAACAGGGACACGGTCTCCCTTACCGTCAGGAACTCCTGAAGCGATGTGGCCTGGAACTGGATGCCCGCTTCCCTCCGGAACCGTGCGCCAATCGGCGCGCCCTCGTATAGGGCTGTCCCTGCGTCGGGCCGCTTGATCCCTTCCATGATCTCGATGAGCGTGGTCTTGCCCGCGCCGTTCGGCCCCAGCAGGCCGAAACAGGCGCCCGCCTCGATCGCGAGGTCCACGCCGTCCACTGCCGTGACGCCGGGATAGGTCTTCACGATGCTGCGCGCTTCGAGGATCGGGGCCATGAAGAAACGTACCACGCAGTACCGGCACTGTCAAGCCGTGCCGTGACGCCGTGTTTGACCTTGAGTCCAGCCACGGACTGGTGTATTGTGATAGCCGCATTGCGGGAACCGGTTCCCGCGGGGAATAGCAGGTAGCTCCGACCGTTCATCAAGCAAAGAGGAACCTTTTCATGGCCCAACCCTGGCAAACCATAGACAGGATCGAACGGCAGGATAACATGCTCGAGCTGCGCAAGCGGGGCGACCGCGACTTCCTGCTGCTGGTCAACGGCCGGGTGCTCATGAACAGCAGCGCCAGCCGGTCCGAGGTCGCCTTGGGCGAGCAGGCCTGCAGGCTCGTGACGGACCGGCCCCGGCCGCGTGTGCTGATCGGCGGCCTGGGCATGGGGTTCACCCTGCGCGCCGCTCTCGATGTCCTCCCGTCTGACGCCCGCATCGTCGTGGCCGAGCTCAATCCTGCCGTGGTGAAATGGTGCCGCGGCCCCCTCGCGGACCTGACGAAGAGCGCTTCGAGCGACCCGAGGGTCTCGATCGAGACTGATGATGTCGCCGCCGTCATCATCGGCGCCTCAAGCAAGGGCGCGGAGCGGTACGACGCCATTATCATCGACCTTTATGTCGGCCCCGGCGCGGACACGGATGAGCACTATGACCCCTTTTACGGGAGCCTCGCGCTACAGACGACTGCGCACGCCCTCACCCCGGGCGGAATCTTCGCTGTTTGGGGGGAGAATCCCGATGCCGCGTTCGAGAAGCGGCTCTCGTCAGCCAGATTCACCGTCGAGCGCCTGCGGCCCGGCCGTGGCGGTTTGCGTCACGTGGTGTATGTAGCAACAAAACGCGGGCCTTGAGCTCAGGACCTGCCTCCTGTTTCTCCGCTCCTCTCCCGCCATTCCTGGCGATACCGTTCCGCTCCCCTTTCCTGGTATTGACAAAACAGACGAGAAGCGTGAAAATAAAAAGGAGAAATCGGGTCTTCTATTTCATGCTTGGCGAAGAAAGACGGAGGCAAGTGATGAGAAAGGGAACCTATTGGTCGCCCTATATTACAGGGACCATCCTCGGTCTAAGTCTGCTGGCATCGTTCTACGCAGTGGGCAGGGGTTTCGGCGCATCAGGCCCCTTTTCTCTTGTCGCGGGCGTGGGCACGAATACCGTGGCCCCGGGTTATACAGGCAGCCTGAAGTATTTTTCCCGCTATCTGGACCTACCTCACCCGCTGCTGGATTGGGGTGTCTTCTTGCTCATCGGGGTGTTCCTCGGTGCCCTGGGAGGCGCTCTGTTCAGCCGGAACTTTAGGCTTTTATTCGATAAAAGCGCGTCCATGAGCGTTCGAACGCGGGTGTTCACGGCCTTTG
>JAAXXJ010000384.1 GCA_013334545.1 Nitrospirota bacterium
TGGGAACCGGGTTCCCAAGTATAACCCACGTTGCAAGGGGCAGGTCACTTGTTTTTCAACTGTCAGCCATTATGTCTAGTCAAGTCTGATAACATGAAAAAGGCTGCACCAGCCGTTGGGAGGAGGACCACGAGGACCTGATCAGACTGTCAAAAAAACCGTGTCGGACCGTATTTTTGTGTTGACGAAAAAAGGGAAGAGAGGTATCATTTATCCGTTGTCCGGCCTGTGCGGCCGGACGGTCTCATTTTTCTCTCATTATGTAGGATACGCTGGTTTTCATGGCATTCATTGTTCTTCTCATTCTCGGTCTTTCGCTGGTCCCTTCCTTCGCGTTCGCCTGGGGTCCGCTGACCCATATGTACCTGGGCAACGAGATCTTTGCCTACGGTCCGCTCATCCCCGCCGGTATCTTCGCCCTCATCAAGAAATACCGCCAGGACTTCCTGTACGGGAACCTCATGGCCGACAGCATCATCGGAAAGAAGTACCTGCCTGATGATAAAAGCTCCCACAGCTGGGACGTCGCGATCCGCCTCCTGAACCATGCGGAGCAGGACGCCGAAAAGGCCTTTGCCTACGGCTACCTCAGCCACCTGGCCGCCGACACGGTCGCCCATGAGATCCTGACCGAGGACATGCGGAACATGGAGCACACCTGGGCTGAACTGAAGGCAGACAGCATGATCAAGAAGTCCTACTGGGTCCAGTCCGTCACCTTCAGCAGGGCGGTCCAGAAGCGGAACGACCTATTCATGGAAAGCTCCCTCGACCGGTATCTCTTTTCCTACAAAACGAACAAACGCATCTACAAAAGCGTGGTGTTCCTTTCGTTCCTGAACAAGAAGCGGAAGCGCGCCCTGGACCGGGACCACCTGAACAAGCTCCACTTCGAGTCCATTGCCAGGACCCTGGACCTCTTCGAGAACGGCGTCGAGGCCGCGGTCCTCGAAAAAAGCCCCCTGTAGACGTTCCTTCTCTGCGATCCTCCTGATCCTCATTGCTGCGCGTGCCGCATCTGAGATACGATCCTTATCGCCCGTCCCTTGAAGGAGGCTCGCATGGATGTTACGACCGTGAAGGTCCCCATCCCCGAAGGCTGCAACATCATCCTGGGCCAGACCCATTTCATCAAGACCGCCGAGGACCTCTACGAGATCCTCGCGGGTGCGGTGCCGGGTGCGAAGTTCGGCATAGCCTTCACCGAGGCCTCGGGCCCCTGCCTCATCCGCACCGAGGGGAACGACGATGGCCTCGTCCGGTCCTGTGCGGAGGCGCTCGAGTCCATCGGCGCAGGCCACGTGTTCTGCATCCTGCTCAGGAACGCCTTCCCGGTGAACGTGCTGAACCAGATCAAGAACTGCCCCGAGGTCTGCCGTGTCTTCTGCGCAACGGCGAACCCCCTCGAAGTGGTCGTGGCAACGAGCGCCCAGGGCAAGGGCATCCTCGGCGTCATTGACGGCTTCCCGCCGAAAGGCGTCGAGAACGGACCGGACCGGGCCCAGCGCCGGGAGTTCCTGCGAAAGATCGGGTACAAACTGTAGGAAGACTCCGCTTGCCTATTCCGGGGAAAAGGGGTAAAGTGTGCGGGATCTGCGAACCGGGAAGAGCCCGGTATATAATAGGAACGAAGGAGTGCTTTCCATGAAGAGATCAGGAATAATGATGATCGCGCTGATCGTGATGATCAGCACGGGTGCCGCGTTCGCGGCGAACGAGAAGCCGGCGTCCGAACCGGCGGTGAAGAAACCGTCGATCAAACCCGTGCAGGAAGAGGTCTCGGGCAACATCTCCGGCAAGGTCGTGGAGACCATGAACGCCAGCGGCTACACCTATGTCTGCGTCGAGAAGAAGGGAAAGAAGACCTGGGTGGCGGTGCCGGAAATGAAGGTGGCCGTCGGCTCGAAGATGTCCTTCCAGCCCGGGTCGGTCATGCCGAACTTCACCAGCAAGACCCTGAACAGGACCTTTGACAGCATCGTGTTCTCCGGCGGCCCCGTGGCCGCAGGCGGCCAGGCGGCGCCGGGCATGCCGGGCGTCGATCCGACCCATCCTGGTAGCAAGGCGAATGTCGCTTCCCTCGACAAGAACATCAAGGTCGAGAAGGCCGCCGGCGACAACGCCTACACGATCGGCGAGACCTACGCGAAAAGCACCGCCCTGAACAGTAAGCAGGTGGCCGTAAAAGGCAAGGTCGTGAAGTTCTCGCAGGGGATCATGGGCAAGAACTGGCTGCATATCCAGGACGGTTCGGGCGACCAGCAGAAGGGGACCCACGACCTGGTGGCGACCACGCAGGACACGGCAGCAGTGGGCGACATTGTCACGGTCACCGGCACCTTCGCCAAGGACAAGGACTTCGGCGCCGGTTACAATTACAAGGCGATCATCGAGGACGCGAAAGTCCAGAAGTAGTCCGTTCCGTACAGACAGCGAACAGCAGGGCATGCCCCCGACCGGGTGCGTGCCCTTCTTTTTCCAGCCTGCGGTTGACTTGATCCCGGCACTTGGATACAATGAGCAATCATCATTCAGGAGGACCCATCATGGCGAAATCCTACGACGCGATCATCATCGGCTCCGGCCCCGCGGGCCTGACGGCGGCGCTGTACCTGGGCAGGGCAGGCCAGAAGTGCGTGATTCTGGAAAAAGAATTCCCGGGGGGCTACACGGCGAAGATCGCCGAGATCGAGAACTACCCCGGCTATGAGGAGATCAGCGGTTTCGACCTGACGGCGGTCATGCAGAAGCAGGCTGAGAAGTTCGGCGCCGAGCTCGTCTACCCCGTCGAGGTCGTGGAGATGGACCTGAAGGGCGAGACGAAGCGCGTGAAGACCCGGGACGAGGTCTACGAGGGGCACGTGGTGATCAT
>JAAXXJ010000385.1 GCA_013334545.1 Nitrospirota bacterium
CGAATACATCGGGAACGTCCTGTTCGGGCCCCGGTAGTTGATCAGCATCCTGCCGAACTCGTCGGTGGGGATCGTCGTTTCCCCCAACTGCACCGAGCCGGCGAAGTCGAGGGCCATCTTCTCGAGCGGCACGTCGCGGTAGAGCCGTACGGCCTGCAGGCCGATGGGCGCGTAGTAGTCGTCCTGGTACTCGACGGCAAGCATCTCCCAGCGGAGCGTACCGTCAATGTCCGGGTTCATATTGATATGGGCCAAGGCCTTTGCGTACGTGGAGAACCGCAGGAGCGTCGGCAGGACCATCCTGGCCTTCGGCGCACCGAAGGGCGCGTCGGTGTTCTTCATGGCCATGTACGCCGAGGGGATGAGAAAATCGATCTTCTGGTCGGTGAAGCCCGACTCCTTGTATCCGCCCTCCGTGAAATCGAAGACCACGGGCAGGACCTCCCGGCCGCTCCGCATGATCGCGCGCTGGAAGAGGTCGTCTGAGGCTACCGTCTCGGGCTCCGTGAAGAACACGTCGAATACGATGACCTTCGCGCCCTCCTCGTTCAGCCGGTCGACCACGCGGCCCCAGGTGGAGCGGGGCCAGGGGAACCGTCCGAGGTTCTTGATGCTCTTCTCGTCGATGGCGGCGATCACCGTCTCCGGTCCTGGCTGGACGGGCCCCCGCAGCGCGAACTGCAGGTCCAGGGTCTTCGATTCCAGGATCTCAAAGAACGTGACGTTCATCGAGTGCAGAAGGGAAAGCGTGACCGCCACGATCAGGGCGATCGTGATACCCGTCCTCTTGATATTCGGCAAACGCATGATGATCTCCCGTTACCTGGCCGTAGCCGGCTCCTGGCTCCTGATTTCCGTTCTTACACCATTTCCCCGAAGATCTCCCGCATCTCGAGGTACCGGAGCAGCCGGTCGACCTGTTCCTGGTTCGCGACCGTCACCTGATCGCCGGCGGAGAGCGTCAGGATCCGCACGCTTCCCAGCTTTTCCAGGATCAGCTTGGCCTGCCCGCTCTCGATGCCTGCCAGCCCCGCGAGCTCGTCGATGGAGAGCGAGAACGAACCGCCCTTTGCATCCTTCACCTGCTTGGCCAGGATGTTGACCAGGCGGCTGGTGTTGTCCCGGATCATCAGCGCTTCCATCTGGTCGTTCGTCTCCCGGAGCCGGTCCGCCAGCCGCTTGATGAAGCGGATGGCGATCTCCACGTTGCTGCGGATGAGCGTGTCGAAGGTCTTCCGGTCGATCACCAGCATGTCGCAGTCCTCGACCGTCTCGGCCGTCGCGGAGCGTGGCTTGTCGTTCAGGATCGCCATCTCCCCGAAGAACTCGCCCTTCTCGAGCGTGGCCAGGGTCTTTTCCACCCCCCGGATCTTCTTGCTGATCTTGACCTTGCCGGACTGGAGGATGAACATCTCCTCGCCCTTGTCGCCTTCGCGGAAGAGGACCGTGCCCGCGGCAAACCGCTTCCCGAACTTCGCAAACATTGGTGACTGCCCTTCAGCCATACCTACCCCCTCGTCATTCGTCGGATTTCTGATCCTGTTTCCTGCCCGGAGCCTGCTCCGGCACGGGGAAGCGTACGCCTCCCGGCTCAGGTTTTTCCCCTGTTGAAGCTAACTGCACAAGCTTTGCGGAATGCGCTCGCTCCTAAACCTCACTCCGGCAGGACCTACTGCGCAGCGGTAAGAACGCCCTGTTTCAGGGCCTTCACGAACGCCGCCGCCCTGGCCGCGAGGTCGGGCGAGCTGCCGTTCTCCTCGATCACTTTCACCAGGGCACTCCCCACGATCACGCCATCGGCGCCCGACATCGCCACCTCGGCAGCCTGGTCCGGCGTCGCGATGCCGAACCCTACGGCGACGGGCTTGTCCGTCTGCGCCTTGATCCGGGCAAGGGAGGATTTGATGGCCGCCTGCTGCAGCCCGAGGCGCGAACCGGTCACGCCGGTGAGCGAAACATAGTAGATGAAGCCGTGAGAAAGTTTGCTGACGAGCTTGATGCGGTCGTCGGTGCTCGTGGGAGCCACAAGGAAGATCGTGTCCAGGCCCGCATCCTTCGCCAGCGGGACGAGCGTGCCCGCCTCCTCGGGAGGCAGGTCAGGAAGAATGATGCCGTCCAGGCCGGCGGCCACCGCGTCCTTCACGAACTGATCTTCTCCGTAGTGGAATATGAGGTTGTAATAGGTCATGATGATGAGCGGTATTTTGCTCTCTTTCCTGACTTCGGCGACCAGGCCGAGCACGTCCTTGATGCTGGTGTGGTGCTGCAACGACCGGAGGGCGGCCTTCTGGATCGTTGGGCCGTCGGCCAGCGGATCGGAGAACGGCGCGCCCAGCTCGACGATATCACAGCCCGCCTTTTCCATCGCCAGGATGAGCTCCTTCGTCGTCGCGAGGTCCGGGTCACCCGCCATGAGGTACGGGATCAGCGCCTTCTCGTTCTTCTTCTTCAGCCGGTTAAAGGTATTCTTTATTCTGGACATGATTTATTTTGTTCCTCGGTCCCTGCTCCACGCGCCTCACGTACCGATCGGGACTTTATTACAGCTCCACGCCCTTGATCTTCGCCACCTGCATCACGTCCTTGTCGCCGCGGCCCGAGAGGTTGCAGATGATGACCTTGTCCTTCCCGAGCGTCGGCGCGAGCTTGAGGCAGTAGGCAACCGCATGGGCGCTCTCGAGCGCCGGAATGATGCCCTCGAGACGCGACAGGAGGTCAAAGGCCTCCATGGCCTCTTCGTCTATGGCGTACGGGTATTCGATGCGGCCGGTGTCGTGGTACATTGCGTGCTCCGGTCCCACAGCCGCGTAGTCGAGTCCGGCGGACACGGAATGGGTCATCTCGATCTGGCCGTCGTCGTCCTGGAG
>JAAXXJ010000386.1 GCA_013334545.1 Nitrospirota bacterium
CCGTTCTTCTTGTTCGACCTGGTCGTGCCCGCGGAACTGCCCGACAACATCAACGCGTTCAAGGCCCAGCAATTTCGCTGGGCCAAGGGCTCAACACAGACGGCGATCAAACTTCTGCCTCGCGTCTTTAAATCCAACGCCTCACTCATCGCAAAAATTCAGGCGGCATTTCATATGACACACTACGTCATCCACCCTCTGATGGTCTGCGTGGCGTTCCTGGCCCTGCCGGTCCTGCTTCCCGTGGACGTTGAGTTCACCGGAAAGGGGCTTTCCCCGCTGGCCGAATCACGGGTGTTCCGGGAGACCGTCTGCCCGACATGCGGAGGAAAAGCGCACCGCGAGACCGACACGATGGACACCTTCGTGGACTCGTCGTGGTATTTCCTGCGCTACTGCTCGCCGAAGCACAAGTTGGCGCCCTTCGACAAGAAAGCGGCAGGCTACTGGATGAACGTGGACCAGTACATCGGCGGTATCGAGCACGCGGTCCTGCACCTGCTCTACGCGCGGTTCTTCACCAAGGCGGTCCGGGACCTCGGCCTGTTCGACGGCGACGAGCCGTTCCAGAACCTTCTGACCCAGGGCATGGTGATCAAGGACGGCGCCAAGATGAGCAAGTCCAAGGGCAACGTGGTTGACCCGGACTTCATCATCACGAAGTACGGCGCCGACACGGCGCGCCTCTTCTCGCTCTTTGCCGCGCCGCCGGAGCGCGACCTTGAATGGAACGACCAAGGCGTGGACGGGGCATACCGGTTCCTCCACCGCATCTGGGCGATCGTGTACAAGTTCAGTCGGGACATCCGGAACGTCAAACCGGCCGGTCCCGGGTCGCAGGGCGACCCCCTGTACCGCAAGACCCACCTGACCATCAAGAAGGTGACCGAGGACATCGAGCGGGAGTTCCATTTCAACACGGCCATCGCCGCGCTGATGGAGATGGTGAACGAAATGTACGACTATACGTCGGGATCGTTCAGCCCCAACAAACAGGCTCCCGTGCTCCGGTCGGCCGTTGATGCGCTGACGCTGTTGATAGCGCCTTTTGCCCCGCATTTTGCAGAAGAGCTCTGGGAGGCACTGGGCAACGATACCAGCATTGCGAACGCAGGGTGGCCTGTTCACGATCCGGAAGCGATCATGGCAACAGAGATAACGATCGTGGTCCAGGTGAACGGCAAGGTGCGGAGCAAGCTCACGCTGCCTGCGGGCACGTCCGACCACGATATCGAGATTGCGGCACTTGCCGACCCCAAGGTGAAGGAGCATCTTGCCGGGAAGACGCCGAAGAAGGTGATCGTCGTGCAGGGGAAACTGGTGAGCGTGGTGGTGTAAATTTATGAGGAGTGCGGAGCGTGGAATGCGGAACAAGACCATCATCGCCATGTTGTTCGCGTCACTCGTCGTCGTGTCCGCCTGCGGCTATCGGCTGTCGGGGACCGGGCTCCTGATCCCCGAGGGAACAAAGACCATCGCGGTCCCCGGGTTCATCAACAATACCAACGAGCCCTACGTCGACTTGGATTTGACCAAGGCGGTCGCCGACGAGTTCATTGCCGATGGCAGGCTGCGGGTCGCTGATGTGGAGTCGGCCGACCTTGTGCTGCGGGGAAAGGTCGTGAAGTACGAGGTCACGGCCCTCTCCTTTACGGCGGACACCTTTGTCCAGCAGTACCGGGTCCGTCTGGTGGTGGACGCGAGCCTCGAAGACCTCAGATCGAGGAAGATCCTGTGGAAAGAGAACGGCATCGAGGCAGTGTTCATCTCCGACTACAATGTGACCATTGGCAATATCACCGTCACCAAGATGGCCAAAGAAGCCGCCATCAAGAAGACGAGCCAGGACATCGCCTGGACCCTGCGGAGCAGGGTGTTGGAAGGGTTTTAAAGAGCGGTTCAGAATTCCGCGTTCAACATATCGTGTTCACTGTCCCACCGGTTCCGCACACCGGAGCTTCGCACTATCATTCGGGACCATGCATGGTTAAATCAGAAGATCTGCTACGCAGCCTCAAACAGGGCAAGATCCTTCCCGCTTACCTGTTCTTCGGAGAAGAGCCGTACCTGATCCAGGAGGCGCTCGATCTGATCGTCAGCGCGGTCGTGGACCCCGCCTCCCGGGATTTCACTTACGATACGGTCTATTGCAAGGGATCGTCAGGGGGCGACATCGTGAATCTCGCCCAGACGCTTCCGTTCATGGCCCCGAAGCGCCTGGTCGTCGCAAAAGAGATCGAAGCATTGAAGGCCGCTGATCTCGATGAACTCCTTGCATACCTTCAGGCCCCCTCACCAAGCACCTGCCTGGTGCTGGTCTCGAGCCAGGCAAAGTTCGAGAAAAAGGCTGTCATTGCCGCTGTGGAGGCCGTCGGGGCCGTTGTGCGGTTCTACGCGGTCCTGGACCGCGATATGGCCGGATGGATCGAGAACTGGTGCCGCGAGCGGGGACTGTCCATCCAGCGCGATGCCGCCAACTATGTGTGGCAGACCCTGGGGAACGACCTGCAGGCCGTCAGGAACGAGATCGAGAAGACGGTCATCTACATGAAGGAACGGAAGGCTATCACCTTTGCTGATGTGAAGATGGTGGTAGGGAATTTCCGGGAATACACCTCCTTTGATCTGGCCGCCGCCCTCGGCAAGAAGGACAGGGAGACGGCCTTTGCGGTCTTGTCCCGTCTTATGCAGGAGGGAGAATCCCCGATCGGTCTCCTCGGCGCCATCGCGTGGAACTTCAGGCGGATCATGCAGGTAAAGGCCATGGAGTCCGCCGGGATGGGACTTGATGAGGGCATGAAGAAGCTCAGACCCCCGGTGATCTTCCATCAGGCGGCAGAGTTCAGGG
>JAAXXJ010000387.1:0-743 GCA_013334545.1 Nitrospirota bacterium
GAACAACCAGTTCGCGCTGGTGGACCGCGTCTACGCCGAGGTGTGCAAGGCCAAGAACGTCAAGGCCATCCCGCACCTGGTGGGCACCATGATCGAGATCCCGCGCGCCTGCGTGGTGGCCGACAAGCTGGCGGAGACCGCGCAGTTCTTCTCCTTCGGCACCAACGACCTCACGCAGATGAGCTTCGGGTTCTCCCGGGACGACACGGGCTCCTTCATGGGCGGCTACATCGAGAAGGGCATCCTGTCCGACGACCCGTTCCAGACCATCGACCAGGAGGGCGTCGGCGCCCTCATGCGCATGGGCGTGGAGCGCGGCCGCAAGACCCGCAAGGACCTCACCGCTCGGGAATTTGACCGTCAATCCCCGCTCACCATGGCATCCGAGGCACGCCGTGGCATCCTCGTCCAGTCCCGGTTCTGCGGACCTTCCCGGCCCGGGGGCTATCAGTAATGCCAACATCAGCAGCATAAGATATGGAAGAACACGGTTCCCTTCCCTCATTATTCGCCTCCTCTAGCTAAGGTTGTAACGTAAATCCAGGAACGAGCGCATTCCCCGTAGCTTGCTGCGGGGTTAGCGAGCGATTAGCATAAATAGTACTACCTTGCGGATCGAAGATTCCCTGCAGCGACTCGACTGAGCTCGCCGAAGTCTTGCTGCAGGGAGCTTCAATGACAACAGATGATGCGGAGGGCGCCTGGTCAGGTGCTCTCCGGTTCTCTCTCTCGTGCCGGTGCCG
>JAAXXJ010000387.1:753-2843 GCA_013334545.1 Nitrospirota bacterium
CCGGCGCCATCATGATCCGCATGCTGAAGTTCACTATAGCAGAGAATCCCCCTATTGCCATAGGAAAAAATTCTTACTGTTCTAGGAATTAGTTCCTAGTCGCCGGGGAAGAACGCTATTTCCCGGTGTTCTCAGCAGAATGGCCTGCTTCATGCGGTCTCGTGAGCATGCTTTCTGCAATCCTTACCAGTTCCACGGGCGATGACCGCATGACGAGGGCAATGCCGACATTCTCTTCATTCCATGTTATGCGGCAGCATTGCTCATCCCTGCGGCACACCCCGACCTCGAGCAGGGCAGTCCTTCCCTTGAATTCATAGCGCACCGATTCCCGGATCGCGGTCAGCCGGAGCTTCTCCACGAGCGGAGGATGAGGGAGCGCGGTCTGGGTGATGACGAGGATGGTCTCCCGGGGGTCGTCGCTCTTGACGAACTCGGTCACCACGGCTGGGTACGGCCTCGTCTGAGCCGCGATGAGGGAGGGAGGCCATTGGACGGTCCGCGGGTAGTAGACCGGTGTGTACACCGTGCTTATCTTGAGGTGCGCCCGCAATTCATCGATGCTCGTATATCTCTGGAATGCGCCGTCCTGGACCGCCGAGGGTATCCAGTTGAGCAGCTGGAGCAGGCCGGTCAGGATGGCGATCATTGTCGAGAATACGAGCATGCCGCCAAGGATTCGTTTCACCGGATCATGGCCCTCCTCTTATACGACATAATAATTGACGGCCAGGATTGTCATGAGAACGATAAGGTACACCGCCGACGTGTTCACCGCGGGTGCCGCGGGTTCCTCGAGCCGGCTGATCCGTTCCTCGATCAGCAGGGTATGGCTGTACGCTTCGATCCGGTCGCGAAGGCGGGAAGCGTCCTCCAGAGGAGCCGCCGGGTCCTCGTTGTCGGCTTCGTAGAATTTCCGGAGCGCCCCGGCCAGTGCGGCCCGGTCGCCCGTGATCGACGATGCCACGTCGTCGCATATCTTTTCTTCTTCCTGTACGATCCTTCTGAACTCCATAAGGGTGATCGGATTGTAGAACATGAGCACGCGGAGGATGAAGATCAAGACCATGGCAGGACGTCTGCTGCGCTCGATGTGGCCGATCTCGTGGGCGATGGCCGCCCGGAGCTCGTCAAGGGTCAGCTTTTCGACGAGCCCGCCGGACAGGTAAACGGCAGGTTCCTTTCCGGTGGAGGAGAACATGGCGAACGCGTCGTCATCGATGATGAACACCTCGGGCTTCCGGCCGGGGAGCCCTTCGAGGGCGTGGGTCACCCGCGACTCCGGCTCGGGACGAACGCCATCCAGCGCCCCTTCGCCGGAGGACAGTGTATGCCGGGCGATGGGAAGCATCTCCTGCAGGACAAAGACCACTGCGGTAAACACGAGAAAGAGCAGGAACAGCACTCCGGCGGGGACCTTGCCCCAGAGCTCCAGATCGAGCCACCGGCTCATGTCAAAGTATGCGTCCAGCCGGAACAGGGCCGAACCCCTGTCGGGTGTCATGAACTGGTACAACGGGAAGGATATGATCGGAAGCACGATCACCAGCAGGCGGAACCGCTGCCGGACGACCGGGGCCTCGATCTTCCACGCGAGAAGCGCAGTATCGACGATGAGCGCGGCGATGAGCGAGTGGAGGAATGACTGGGCAAGGTACATGCCCGGCCATGCATGGAAGATGGATGATATGTTCATCGTTCATGGGGAGGGCCGCGGCAGGAGCGCGGACCGCTTCCGCCGCAGATTCGTGACTATTATAGCGGACTTTTCAGCGGTTGTCACGAAGAAGCATTTCCTTTATAATGACCCCTGTGATCATCCTGTTCAAGCGGCCCGGACCGCCGGATGGTCCACGATAGGAGATCTGCCCTGGAACAGTTCGATGTCCTCGATTGCACCGGCAGGAAGACCGGCGCCCGCATTGGCCGGGATGATGCCCACGCGAACGGCGTTTGGCACGGTGCGTTCCACTGCCTCATCTTTTTCCGCCAGGAGGGAAGGGAACTCGCCCTGTTCCAGAGACGGTCCCGGGAAAAAAAGATCGCGCCCGGACTGTTCGATGTAAGTGTCGGCGGGCACTATACCGCGG
>JAAXXJ010000388.1 GCA_013334545.1 Nitrospirota bacterium
TGAGAACGGATGGCATGCCGCAGTTTGCACACCATCTCTCCGCAGTACCGCTATCCCACCAGCAGGTCTTCGCGAAAGTCCTTGCTCGAGGCCCGGAACGCTATGGGGCCGTCGGGACTGCCGGTAATGAACTGCTGCACCAGCGGGTCAGGACTCTGCCGCATCTCCTGGGGCGTTCCTGATGCCAGGACCTTACCCTGATAGAGGATCACGATCCGGTCGGCGGTCCTGAGCGCTTCTTCCACGGCATGGGACACGACGATGCACGAGATCCCCATGAGGCGGTTCAGGTCCGCGATGAGCTTCGTGATCACGGACCTGCCGATAGGGTCCAATCCCGACGTCGGCTCATCGAAGAAGATGATGGCCGGATCGAGCGCAAGCGCCCGCGCGAGAGCGACACGCCGCTGCATGCCTCCTGAAAGCTGGGACGGCATGAGGTCCTCGAAGTCGCGGAGGCCGACCAGTTCCAGCTTCATCTTGATCATGATCCCGATGATGTTCTCATCAAGGGCAGTGTGCTCGCGCATCGGGAGCGCGATGTTCTCGGCAACGGTCAGGTGGTTGATGAGCGCCCCCTGCTGAAAAAGCATCCCGATCTTTTTGCGGTACGGGTCCAGCTCCCGCTCCGGCATTTTCGTGATGTCCTTTCCCTCGAACAGGACCTCGCCGGCATCGGGTCGCACAACGCCGATCATGATCTTGAGGAGCGTGCTCTTCCCGCCGCCGCTGGTGCCGAGGATATAGGTGATCTTCCGTTCCTCGGCCGAAAAGGACACGCCGTTCAGGACGGTCCGCTCTCCGTATTTCTTGACGATATCTCTGATCGTAAACATGATCCGGTGACCGGCTATACAAAGTCCAACGGGACTCTAACTGCCTCTACCATAAAGGGCACAGAGTTCAGGGTGAGGTGCTTGACCAATCGATACATTCATCCCCCTCAGTCATCGGCAGCATCGGCAGCGCGGCATATTTCCTGCCATGGCAATAATATGTTTTGACCGTCTCATCCGTAGAACGCCGTCGTCAGGACCGTGTCCAGGACGACGATCGTGAGCGTGGACCACACGACCGTCACCATGGTCGCCTTGCCCACTTCCTCGGCGCTGCCTTCGACGATGAGACCGCGATAGCAGCCGATCATTACGATCGAGACGGCATAGACAAAGGCCTTCACGGCGCCCGACAGGACGTCCGTGGGAGTAAGGACATCGAGAATCCCCGTGAGGTAGACGTTGGGGCCCATGTCGAAGCGGCTCACGCAAAAAAGCAGGCTTGCGAAGACCGCCGTAAAACTGCCGAGCACCGTCAGGGCGGGCAGCGCGATGACCATCCCCAGGAACCGTTGCACCACCAGGTACCGCACGGGGCTGATCGCCATGACCTCGAGGGCAAGGACCTCCTCGGTCACCTTCATGGTCCCAATACGCGCCGTGAACGCGGCCCCCATACGGCCGGCAACGATGATCCCCGTGATCAGCGGCGCCAGGAAACGGTACACGGTCACCACAACGACGCCGGGGATGGCGTTCAAGAGACCGAGATCATCGAGGTTGAAGGCGATCACCACGGTCAGGCCGATCCCGAGCAGCGCCGAAACCAGCATTACCAGGAGGATCGAGAAAGAGCCTATCTCGTCCACGGAGGCGAGGATACGGGCCTGCTTCCGTCTCTTCCGGTCCATAACGATGAGGGCAGTCTGGACGAGGGTCTCCTTGAGCAGGTGGAAGATGCTCGTGAGGTCCTGCAGGAAGGTGATGAACACCCTGCCGACATAGCCGAACAGATCCCTCATGTACCGCCTCGCCCGCCACTCCGCATCCGCATGTCCTAGAGCCCCGCTGTCGCCTCGCTCACGCTGGCAAAGATCTCGAATATGCTGGAAAGCCGGGCCAGCTCGAATACGTCCCGCACCGAGGGGCTCAGTTCCGCGAGCCGGAGCTTCATGCCCTTCTTCATGCAGTTCTGCATGGCCTCTACGAGCGTCGCGATGCCGGAGCTGTCCATGTACCGGACACCGGCCAGATTGATCACCAGGGCCTTCGAACCTGCCTGCTTGAACACCTCGCCCAGGCCGTTCCTCACGTCCGGCGACGTGTTCATGTCCACATCACCTTTGAGCCGCATCAGATGGCCGGCGCCGATCTTTTCCATGGTGATCTCAACGTTCATGTCTTCACCTGCTGTTTCTTCTTTTCGAGGGTCAGGAGCGTTCCCTGCCCCTGGTCCGTGTCGTAGTTCACCGTCTCAAAGGCCAGATTGATGAAATGGGTGCCCAATCCGCCCGGCCGGATGTCCTTCAGTTCCCGGGGGGCTATCTTCGCCCGCTCCACCTTCCTGCCGTAATCCCGGAGCCGGACCACGAAGCGTTCGGCGCCTTCCTCAACGGTCATAGTGATGGTCTTCGTAGGGTCCCCGGCGTAGGCGTGCCGAATGATGTTCGAACAGGCCTCGTCAACGGCGAGCACGACCCGCCGCGCTTCCTTCTTCGGAAAGCCCGCTTCGAGGGCAAGCGGATACAACGCGCTTCGCACCACGTACAGATACTTCGGATGGCTCGGTACGGTGAGCGTCACGGTCCCGCCATGTTGTGGCCTGTTGTCGGTCATCTGTTGCCTGTCACCGCCCCTGGCTACCTCACCGCGCCGAAGCAGACCAGCGTCATGTCGTCATGCTGGGGGCTCAGCCCGGTATACCGGTTCACGTCACCGATGATCGCGTCCTTGAGCGACGCAGGATGGGCGGCGCTCTGCCTCAGCACTGCCTCGAAGCGGTCGTACCCGTACAGCTCATCTTTGGCGTTCATGGCTTCGATGATGCCGTC
>JAAXXJ010000389.1 GCA_013334545.1 Nitrospirota bacterium
ACCTACAACTTCCTGGGCTTGAAGCGTTTCACCATCGCTGCCAAGCAGCCTGTGCCCGCCGGGAAGGCAACGATCGGCTTCCAGTTTGCCTATGACGGAGGCGGCTTGGGCAAGGGCGGCACGGGGGCGCTCTTTGTCAATGGAAAACAAGTGGCCCAGGGACGGATCGAACAGACTCAGCCTTTTATTTTCTCGGCAGATGAAGGCGCCGATGTCGGAGAGGATGGAGAGACGCCGGTCGTTGAAAACTACGGGATCCCGGCGCCCTATAAATTCACCGGTAAGATCAACAAAATTACCATCGCCCTGAAGGAAATGAAGTCAGCTGACAAGGCAGAGGAGGACAAGGCCCGAGCAATGGCAGCTCATAAGAAAGCGGTGTCGGATTAGATAGGTAGTAGGAAACAGGGAGGAAAGAACATGCTGCCCTTTCCTCCCGAATCCTTTTTTATTGATCAGGCAGGGAATCGTCGTCATCATAAATAAAAACTGAACTCAATAATGCAAACTTGCAAGCTACTCACTTCCAATTAGTAATCTTCGATTCTCGTATATGATCCTCGGCGATTACTTGTAGGTGAACTAAACAACCTCCTTTTTATCCATTTCTTCCTGTAACTGTTAGGCTGAGAAATTTCCAAAATATGGTAGATTTTGAATGCGAATCATGATAGTAATCGCATAGATAACAGGCTGTTGAAAAAGGTTCATCCTATATAACCATGCTGGAGGGAATATGGAATGGGTGACAAATACCTCGATTCTTAGAAAAGAGGGGGGTTTTATTGCAGATTAGGAGATCGCAGATGATATTATACTGATCCATATAAACATTGTTATGCGGCACAACATCAGCTAACAACTATCAACAACAAGGAGATAATATGAAGGATCACGATGATTCCAATTTCTCTATTTCGCGGCGTGAGTTTCTGAGCTTTGCCGGCGCAGGCGTGACGGCATTGGGTCTCGGCGCCTTTGACGTCTCAACCAATGTGGCATCCGCAGCGCCTGGCGCGCGTCAGTTGTCACAGGGTGGCGCGCGTAATACAGGCCCCTACAACATCCTCTTTATTCTTACTGATCAGGAACGTTTCTTTCGACCGGGTGAATTGCCGATCGGTTACAGCCTGCCGGCCCATGAGCGTTTGGCAAGGCAGGGCACGACCTTCGTGAATCACCGGATCAACTCCTGCGTCTGCACGCCCTCGCGCTCGGTGCTTTATACCGGCCAGCACATTCAACACACCAGGATGTTCGACAATACCAACTTCCCCTGGATCAGCAGCATGTCGAACGAGATTCGCACTGTGGGTGACATGTTACGTGAAGCCGGTTACTACAGTGCATACAAGGGCAAGTGGCACCTGACCAAGGAATTCGAGACTGTCAACAAACTGGGCACGCCCACTAAGATATTTACGCAGGAAATGGAGGACTACGGCTTCTCCGACTATCTGGGTGTGGGCGATATCATCGCACACCATCAGGGCGGTTATCTGCATGACGGCGTGATTGCCGCCATGTCCGGAAGTTGGTTGCGTGGCAAGGGGCGCGAGCTGGCGGCCCAAGACAAGCCGTGGTTTCTCGCCGTCAACCTGGTCAATCCACATGATGTCATGTTCTATGATACCGATGCACCCGGCACGCCACACCAGGCCCCGCGTGCCCTCACCCATGTGGTGCGGGAGCCAAATGACCCACTGTACGCCAAACAATGGCGATTCAAACTCCCGGCCAATCATGCACAAGCATTTGACGCGCCGGGGCGTCCACCGGCGCACCGTGACTTCCTTCGTTCACATGATGCGCTGGTGGGCGAAATTCCTAATGAAGAACCGCGGTGGCGGCGGCGGCACAACTACTACCTGAATTGCCTGCGCGACGTCGATCGCAATATTGCCACTGTGCTCGCCGAGCTCGATGCCGCGGGACTCACCAAGCGCACCATCGTCATCCTTACTGCTGACCATGGTGACATGGACGGCGCACACCTGTTGCATGCAAAGGGCGCGGTGTCATATCGCGAACAGAATCACGTGCCGCTGATTGTTGCGCACCCCGCCTACCCGGGTGGCAAGCGATGTCGCGCCGTCACATCGCATGTTGATCTTGCACCGACGCTGGTTGCACTGACCGGTGTGGCACCCGACAAGCATGCCAATATCGTCAAGGGCCTTCCGGGCAAAGATTTCTCTGGTGTACTGGCTGCCCCGGAACGTGCAGACGTCAATGCCGTTCGGAATGGTGTGCTGTTCAACTACAACATGTTCGCGTACCTCGATGGGGATTTTCTACTCAAGGCCGTTGCACACATCAAGCAGGGAGGGAATCCGAATCAACTCAAGGACGCCGGCATTGTCCCCGATATGATGAAACGTGGTGCGGTCAGGATGGTATATGACGGTCAGTACGTGTTCGCACGCTATTTCTCGCCGAAGCAGCACAACCGGCCGACAACATTGGAAGATCTCTACCGGCTCAATGATGTCGAGCTGTACAATGTCAAAGCCGATCCACTTGAAATGAAGAATCTTGCAGCGAATGGTAAGCAGCACCGCGAACTCGTCGTCGTCATGAACGCGAAACTCAACGGTCTCATAGACGCGGAAGTCGGCGAGGACCGCGGCCAAATGTTGCCCGGTGGCATCGAGGCGGGTTGGGAAGTGACCCCAGAGACGATGGCGCCTTGAGTCAACTATCCCTTGTCAGTCGGCGTCCGACCTTGACACGCGATCCTGATCTGCGGGCGCATTTGGGTTGCTTGGCGAAATATACGAGAGGCGGGTACTGTCTATCAGCAGGCCCTCCAGAACCCGGAGCTC
>JAAXXJ010000390.1 GCA_013334545.1 Nitrospirota bacterium
TGTTTTCACGGCATCGTCAATCCGGGAGAGCGCAGGGTGGGAACCGCTGTCCGGCCGCTTGAGGAGGGCGCTGCGATCAGGTGATCCGCCGGTCCAGACTCCTATATTGTATTGCCTCGGAGATATGCTCCGCCGCGATCGGACCGCTGCCCTCAATGTCGGCAATGGTGCGTGCCACCTTGAGCACGCGGTTGTAGGCCCGGGCCGAAAGGCCAAGGCGGTTCATGGCCGCCTCCATGAGCCGCTGGGAGCCTGCGTCGATCCTGCAATATTTCCGGATGTGGCGGGGCTTCATGTGGGCGTTGGCAAAGATGCCGTCGCTCCGGAAGCGGTCCTGCTGGACCATGCGGGCGCGGGTCACGCGCTCCCGGATGGATGTTGACGGCTCCGCCGGCGTATCGTCGGCGATCTCGCGGAACTTGATGGCCGGCACTTCGATGTGGATGTCGATGCGGTCCATGAGCGGGCCCGATACGCGGGAGCGGTAGGTCTGGATCTGGTGCGGCGTGCACATGCATTGATGGAGCGGGTCGCCATGGAACCCGCACTTGCAGGGGTTCATGGCCGCCACGAGCATGAGCGAGGCAGGGTAGGTGAGCGACGCAAGGGCGCGGGAAATGGTGACATGGCCGTCCTCGAGCGGCTGCCGGAGCGCCTCGAGCACGTTGCGCTTGAACTCCGGCAGTTCGTCGAGGAACAGCACGCCGTGGTGCGACAGGCTCACCTCGCCCGGCCGGGGGACCTGGCCGCCGCCGATCAATCCCGCATCCGAAATCGTATGGTGCGGCGAACGGAAGGGCCGGGTGGCGATGAGCGGCTGCCCCTGCCGGAGAAGCCCCATCACGCTGTGGATCTTCGTGGTCTCGATGGATTCTTCGAAGCTCATCTGCGGCAGCACCGACGGCAGGCGCCGGGCAAGCATGGTCTTGCCGGATCCGGGCGGGCCGATCATGATGATGTTGTGGCCGCCGGCAGCGGCAATCTCCATGGCGCGCTTGGCGTGTTCCTGCCCCCGGACCTCGGCGAAATCCTCCTGGTACACAGAGTTGGCCTCGAAGGCGCTCCGGATGTTGATGCGCAGGGGCTCGACGACCGCCTTCCCGGTCAGGAACTCCACGACCTGCGGCAGCGTCTGGACGCCGAAGACGCGCACCGGTTCGACGACCGCCGCCTCCTGTGCGTTGTCCGCAGGGATGATCATGCCGCGGCAGCCCTTCCTGCCCGCGAGCACGGCCATGGAGAGCGCGCCCCGCACCGGCTTCACCCTGCCGTCCAGGGCCAGCTCGCCCACGATGAGGTATCCTTCCACCATCTCCTCGGTGATGACGCCTTCGGCGATCAGCATGCCGATGGCGATGGGCAGGTCGAAGGCGGACCCCTCCTTCTTGATGTCCGCCGGCGCCAGGTTCACGATCACCTGCTTCAGGGGAAAATCGAATCCCGTGTTCTTGAGCGCCGCACGCACGCGCTCCTTGCTCTCCTTCACCGCCGCGTCCGGCAGGCCCACCGTCGAGAAGAACGGAAGCCCGCGGCTCGCGATGTCCACCTCGACCTCGACGGGATAGGCATCGATGCCCAGGACGGCAGAGCTCATGACCTTGGCAAGCATGGGGCTCCTTATTCGATTGCGGAGTGCGGATCTTAGAATGCGGAATTGAGCATGAACGATCAAGGTGTCAACAGCACCCTGACCTTTTGTTCAGACACCTGACATCGAGAACGGTTTATCGCTGAGGATAGCAGAGGGATCGAAGGATTGTCAAACTGAACTTCTGCAACTAACCGCAACCAGGGGTGCTACTATTCGAAGCGGGTCACGAATGCGCCGATGAACTTCGTGTCGCGGACATAGTCGCTCATGAGGACCTCTTTCACCGCGCCGCCGCCAGGTCTGGCCGCGCTGTCCTTGGTGCCTGCGGCATGAATGAGGTATGCCTTGCCGTCCTTCACACGTACGAAGGAGAGGTGGGCGACGATCTCCTCCACCACCCGTTTCTTCGGGTCCTTGACCCAGAAGATGATGTCCCCATCCTGCAGATGCTTCGTGACCTTGCTGGAGGCCAGCGCGGCCTTCGGCAGGATGATGATCTGGTCCCGGCCGCGGGAGCCCTTGACCGTCGTCGTGGTGCCGAGCTCGTCGGTGATGTTCCGCCCCCACTTGCCGCTGAAGACCATGTCCTCGCCGTATTCGAATCGCTCACCATAGTTCTGCACTAGGCCGTCGGCGAGCTTCCCCTCGGTGGTGAAGCGGAGGTACCGGGCCTGCTCGATTGCCTGGCCCGGCGTCTGGGCCCGCGCGAGCTCCACAGAACGGAAAGTGAGGTACATGCAATCGGCCTTCTCGTCCGCTACAATGCGGTTCGTGCGCACGTACAGGCCCAGGGGGTCGGTGTCGTAGGGCGTGCCGATGAACCGCGCCGCCCAGTACACGATCCGTTTGCCCAGCGGCAGCTCAGCCGCAAAGGTCTGGGCGATCATGATCTCGTCGGCCGCCATTTCGGCCGGGCGCTTCTTCTGGTCCGGGTCAGGCGTCATGACGCGAAGCCCGTGAAGAAGGGAATTGGCGAACCGGCGGTCATGGATCCCGCCCAGTTGGACACTGCTCTTCCTGACGGCGTGCAGGAACTGTCCGTTGTACAGGTACAGCCCGAGCCCTTCCCCGTAGAAAACGAGAATGTCTCCGGGCAGAAGCTCCTTTTTCTGGACCTTCACGGCCTTAGCCTTAAGCGCGTTGCGGTCCGTATCGAGGTCGATGCCGTGGATTCGATAGACTGTGTAGATGAGTCCGTTGGTGTCCATGCCCTGGACGGTGATC
>JAAXXJ010000090.1 GCA_013334545.1 Nitrospirota bacterium
CGGGCGAATACGGCCAGGGACATATCCCCGGCGCGGCGCTCGTCCCGCTGGGAGATCTGTATGAGCGCGAGCGGGAGTTCGACCGTTCCCGGCCGACCGTGCTCTATTGCCGTTCCGGGAACCGAAGCCGGGCCGCAGCGAGCATCCTTCTCGACGCCGGTTTCACGAACGTGTTCAGCATGGAGGGCGGGATCCAGGCCTGGAGCGGCCTCGTTGTCGACGGCCCGCCCGAGGCGGGCATGGTCCTGTTCTCCGGCAGGGAAAAGCCCGAAGAGCTGATCGCCCTCGCGTGGTCGCTGGAGGAGGGATCGCGACGGTTCTACCGCAGCATGGCGTCAGCACTTGAGGACCGCGAAGCCGTCGGGCTCTTCGACGGACTGGTGCGCGCCGAGGACCATCACCAAGCGGCCCTGGTCGGCGTATACCGGGAGGCGACCGGCGACACGGCTGTTTCGGCGATCCCGGAGGTGTTCTTTTTGGGCGCTGTCCCGGGAGAGGTGATGGAGGGAGGCATGTCGGTAATGAAGGCGCTCGAATGGGTGAAGGGCAAGGAGGTGAACGACGTCCTGGACCTTTCCCTAGCGCTGGAGTCGCACGCCTTTGATCTCTACATCAGAATGGCGCGGGAGCTGGCAGGGGAAAGCGCGAAGCGGGTATTCCAGGTCCTTGCCGCTGAGGAGAAAGTCCACCTTGACCGCATGGTAGCGCTTCTGGAAAAACGCCGTTTCCCCGGAGCTTCCTGACCGGGGCTGGCGACGTTCATCGCGCTGAAAAAAAGCCCCGGAGGTTCTCCCCCGGGGCTTTTGCAGTGGTGCTGAATTCATGGGCGAGCGCATTTCCCCGCAGCGTGCTGCAGGGAGCTTCAACGGCACATCAGGGCTTCTCGAGCTTGAATTCGCCCTTGTCGTTGATCTCCACCTTGGCGTTCAGGAACTGGACGTTGTAGCCCTTCTCCTTCAGCTTGTGGTAGGCCATCTCGGCGCGCACGCCCGTGGAGCAATGGGTCACGATCTTCTTGTCCTTCGGGATCTCGGCGAACCGGTCCAGGATCTCCTCGTCGGGCACGAGCTTCGCACCCGTGATCATGCCGGCGTTGCCCTCGTCGCGGTTCCTCACATCGAGGATGAGCGTGTCGGCCGGCGTATTCTTCGCGATCTTGGTGAAGTCGTCGATCGAGATCTCGCCGGGCCGCGGCTTTGGCACGTACACGATCGTGTCGGCAAGCTTGCCGGTCTGGACCGGGAAGCCCGCAGCCTTCCAGGCGTCGAGGCCGCCGGAGACGATGTCCACCGGCGCGAAGCCCGCCGTGATGAGCATCCTCGCTGCTTTGACCGCGTCATCGCCGCCCTTCTGATCGTAGATCATGATGGGCGCCTTCTTGTCCTTGGGCGGGAATTTCGCGACGGCCTTCTCGATCTCCGCCACGGGGACCGTGACCGCGCCCTTGATGAATCCCTTCTCGGCCTCTGCTGCCGGCCGCACGTCCACGAGCACGTGCGGTATGTCCTTGTCGATCCATGCTTCCTTCAGGAACTGCGTTGACAGTACCAGGTAGTTCCGCTTTACCCACTCCGGCAAGCCTTCGTGGTAGACCTTCACATTGGTGTAGCCAAGACTCTCCGCCCGCCGGGCGGAGTCAGGGCTCATCGCTCAGGTGACCCCGGCGCAGTAGTAGACGATGAGCGTCGCCTTGTCTACGGGAAGTTTGTCCTTCATCTTTTCGAAGGCCGCGAAGGGGATGTTCACCGCCGTGGGAATGCCGCCCTCCTGGAACCGCAGGAGCGGCCGTGCGTCGATCAGCATATACTTGCCCTTCTCCGGCCCCTGGGCCACGAGCTTCTCCACGTCCTCGGTCTTGACCATCTTCTCCGGCGCGATCTTGATGGGCGGCTTGGCCGAGATAAGGGTCATGAACTTCTTGCCGTCCTTCTCGGCATACTCGATCCGGACCTCCTTGCCCTTCTTGAGCGCCCGGAGCGGCTGGTCCGGTGCGTCGGCGGGGGCCTGGATGTTCACGAGCTGGAGCTTCTCATCGAACCGCAGGATCTCGGTCGCCTCGTCGATCTTGACCTGGATCGACTTCGTCTTGTAGGCTACGCTGTCGAAATTCGCCCGAAGGTTCCCGGGCTGCGGCTGGTGACAGTTCGCGCAGACCTTGGCCACGGTGGGCTTCGCCTGCGGAGCTGCCGGTGCTGCGGTCTTTTCCTGCGCTCCGGCCTGGCCGGCGATGAGAATGCCGGATGTCAGGATCGCTGCAAGGGAAAGGCTGATGCATTTTCGCAACATATTTATCTCCTCCTTCTTAAGATTTGCCATTAAAGGCAGATTTGGATATTTGACGTAATTCCAGGAGCGAACTCCTTCCTGGAGCTTGTTGCTGGATTTGCGAGCGATCGGATAAACTCATCCCTGAGGAACAGGATTCACTGCGCAGCTTGCAGGGAGCTTTATTGAAGAAAAATCAGCGCTTGTTCCTGCGGAGCGTTCCATGGGAAGCCATAATCATCAGGTCATATTATAATTGTCGCTTTAGGTATAGTCAATATATTTCGAAACTATAGTATGTGCCGGAACCTTGGAAATGACCCCTGCGCAACGCGCCAAGGGACCGGAAAATGGCCTGATGGGGCGAGAAAATCCTTGACAATAATGGACTTATCTTTTATTATCTCTATTCTTTGCCGTTCCCGGGAATCCCATGTTTGATGCCTTAACCGGTAAATTAGATGCCGTATTCAAGAAGCTCCGCGGCAGGGGCGTCCTGAAGGAAGAGGACGTCAAGGAAGCCATGCGCGAAGTGCGTCTTGCGCTCCTCGAAGCGGACGTCAACTTCAAGGTCGTCAAGGAGTTCGTCAACAAGGTCCAGGAGCGGGCCGTGGGCCGGGAGATCCTCGCGAGCCTCACTCCCGGACAGCAGGTGATCAAGGTCGTCCACGAGGAGCTCGTCAGCCTCCTGGGCGGGACGCAGTCCAAGCTGCATCTTTCCTCGAACCCGCCCACGGTCATCATGATGGTGGGCCTGCAGGGATCGGGCAAGACGACCACGGCCGGCAAGCTGGCCAGGAACTTCAAGAAGGACGGCAGGAAGGTCCTTCTCGTGCCGGCGGACACCCGCCGGCCGGCCGCCATCGAACAGCTCAAGACCCTCGCGAGGCAGGTGGGGGTGGACGCGTTCACTTCGGAGTCCATGGACCCCGTGGCCATCTGCAGGGCGGCCCGTGATTTCGCCGAGCGGTCGCTGTTCGAGGTGGTGATCCTTGACACGGCGGGCCGTCTTCAGATCGACGCGCCGCTCATGGACGAGCTCCGGCAGATCAAGACCGGGGTGAAGCCCCATGAGGTCCTGTTCGTTGCGGACGCCATGACGGGCCAGGAAGCCGTGAACATCGCCGAGACCTTCAACAAGGACCTCGGCTTCGACGGCGTGGTGCTCACCAAGCTCGACGGCGACGCCCGCGGCGGCGCCGCGCTCTCGGTCAAGGCGGTCACGGGCAGACCGATCAAGTTCACGGGCATGGGCGAGAAGCTCGACGCGCTCGAACCGTTCTTCCCGGACCGCATGGCCTCGCGCATCCTCGGTATGGGCGATGTCATGTCGCTCATCGAGAAGGCGCAGGAAACGGTCAATGCCGAAGAGGCGGCGAAGCTCGCGAAGAAGCTGAAGCAAAGCTCCTTCGATCTCGAGGACTTCCGCGGCCAGCTCAAGCAGGTGAAGAAGATGGGCGGCCTCGGCTCGATCATGGGCATGATCCCGGGGATGAGCAAGATGAAGCTCCCGGACGCCGACGTGAACGACAAGGAGCTGGTGAAGGTCGACGCCATCATCAGCTCCATGACCCCGCGGGAGCGGGCGAACCACACGATCATCAACGGCAGCCGCCGGGCGCGCATCGCCAAGGGCAGCGGCACCCAGGTGCAGGACGTAAACAGGCTTCTGAAGCAGTTCGCCGAGATGCAGAAGATGATGAAGATGATGAAGGGCGGCAAGATGAAGGACATGGGCCGGATGTTCGGCGGCCGTCTGCCCCGGTAAGGCAAAGCAGAGCGCAACAACACGAATGGACGAACTTCACGGATAAGAATTGAGATATCCGAATCGTGACATTGGCGGCCAATCAACAGAAAGAGGTGAGGACATGGCAGTAAAGATAAGGCTCAAGAGGATCGGCACCCACAAGAAGCCGTTCTACCGGGTGATCGTCGCTGATTCCCGTTCGCCGCGCGACGGACGCTTCATCGAGGAGATCGGGACCTACGATCCGGTCAAGAAGGACGCCCCGGTGAAGGTTGACGAGGGAAAGACCTTGGACTGGCTCAAGAAGGGTGCTGTCCCCACCGATACGGTGAAGTCCCTGCTTTCCAAGGTGGGGATCATGAAGCAGTTCGCCGCGAAGTAAGCTGTCAAGCCTGGAGGCTGACAAGCCTGCAAGCGGTGGACGTCATGCTTATCACCATCGGCAAGGTGCAGAAGACCCATGGCGTCAAGGGCGAGATCAAGATCGAGCCCCTGACGGACCACCGGTCGCGATTCTCGGGGCTGCGCCGGGTGTACCTGACCTCTTCCCGCGGGGAGAGCAGGGAATGCGCGGTCAGATCGGTGAGGTATATGGACGGGACCCCGGTCCTCCTCCTCAAGGGGTATGACAGCCCGGAGAAGGCGCGGGAGCTGAACGGCTGGCTGGTGCAGATCCCCCAGGAAGAGGCGGTCCCTTTGCCCGAGGGGCAGTATTACTGGTTCGAGCTCGTCGGCATGGAGGTCCTCTCCGAGGCCGGTGAGAAGCTCGGCACGATCGTTGACATCTTCGAGACCGGCAGTAACGACGTGTATGTAATGAAGGCGGGCAGGAAGGAAGTCTATCTGCCTGCGACCAAGGATGTTATCCGTCAGATCGACCGCGCAGCGAAGCGCATGGTCATCCACGTGATGGAAGGCCTGCTGGACTGAAGTACCGATAAGCGGCTTGAGCTATGGGAACACTGAACTTCGAAGTGCTCACCCTGTTTCCGGGGATCCTTGCCGGGCCGCTCAATGAAAGCATTTTGAAGCGCGGGCGGGAGAAGGGGCTTCTCTTCGTCCGGACCTGGGACATCCGGGACTACACGGAAGATAAACACCGGAAGACGGACGACAGCCCGTATGGCGGCGAAGCGGGCATGGTGTTGAAGCCGGAACCGATCTTCAGGGCTGTTGATGCGGTGAAGGCCGCGTCCCCCGGTGACGGCTTCTTCACGGTCCTGCTCTCGCCGCAGGGAACGCTGTTCGACCAGCGGTACGCGGAGCGGCTCTCCCGGGAACGGCGCAGGGTCATTCTGCTGTGCGGTCACTACGAGGCCATCGACGAGCGGGTGAAGGACGCCCTGGTGGACGAAGAAGTTTCCATCGGGGACTACGTGCTGACCGGCGGCGAGCTTGCGGCGCTGGTGGTGATCGACGCGGCAGCGCGGCTGGTGCCCGGGGTGCTGGGCGACGAGGAGTCAGCCTACCGGGACTCCTTCGGCGACGGTCTTCTCGATCATCCGCATTATACGCGGCCGGCAGCGTTCCAGGGCATGCAGGTGCCCGAGGTCCTGCTCTCCGGGAACCATGACGCGATCATGAAGTGGCGGCGACGTGAGTCCCTCCGGGCCACGCTCCTCAAGCGGCCGGACCTGCTGGAGACCGCGGACCTGAGCGATGAGGACCGGAAGGTCCTGCAGGAACTGAAACAGGATGTAAAATTGTAAATTGCAGATTGGAAATTGCAAAGGGAAAGCAGTGGAATTTCCAACGTGAACTTTACCACTTCCAATTTACCGTTAGCGAAGCTATAGGAGGTTTACCATGAACATCACCATTCTTAATGCCATTGAGAAGCCCCAGCTGAAGCAGGGGATCCCGAGCTTCCGCGTAGGGGACACCGTCAAGGTCCATGCGAAGGTAGTGGAAGGCGACAAGGAAAGGATCCAGATCTTCGAGGGCGTGGTGATCGGCCGCCAGGGCTCCGGCTCGCGCGAGTCCGTCCGGGTTCGGAAGCTCTCGTACGGTGTCGGCGTCGAGCGGCTCTTCCCGCTACACTCGCCCATGATCGACAAGATCGAGCTGGCCAAGGAAGGCAAGGTGCGCCGGGCCAAGCTGTACTTCCTCCGAGAGCTGCGCGGCAAGGCCGCACGGATCAAGGAGAAGGAGCGCACCTATGCCGCGGTGGCCGGCGCCGACCAGTCCGCCGAGCAGGCGAAGTAAGTAGAATACATCGAAGCTCCCTGCAGCAAGCTGCAGTGACTCTTCTATCCTCAAGGTAGTATTTTATTCTAATCGCTCGCTAACCCCGCAGCAAGCTACGGGTTAGCGCTCGCTCCTGGATTCAACGTTCAAGATTTAAGGTGTTCTTTTTGAACATGCAACGTTGAACATTGAACCGAAGTCCAGCCGAGGTTGCTATGCCCCGTGAAGGCGGCCGTCCGCGTGATGTCCGATTAAACGGCAGGGCGGATTTACCCGCGGGTGCGTGCGACCTCCTTTTTTTTGAACGAAGCGCACGTGAGGCCGGCGCCCGCCGCATCGCGGGGCTGGACGAGGCGGGCAGGGGTCCGCTGGCGGGCCCGGTGGTAGCAGCGGCCGTGGTGCTCCCCGAAGACCTGCTGATCCCCGGCGTCACGGACTCGAAGCAGTTAAACGAGGACCAGCGGGAAGGTCTGTACGTGCTTATCACCAGCTCGGCGATCGCCTATGGCATCGGGGTCGTTGATGAACGTACCATTGACGACGTCAATATCCGCGAGGCCTCCATCATCGCCATGGAACGGGCCCTTGAGGCCATCACCCCGGCACCAGACCACCTCCTTATCGATGGCAACTTCACCCTTCCGCGAATTCCCCTACCGCAGAGGCCGATCATCAAGGGCGACTGCCTCAGCCACTCCATCGCGGCGGCCTCCATCCTGGCCAAGGTGACCCGCGACCGCCTCATGCGGGATCTGCACGAGCGGTATCCTCAGTATAATTTTCAGAAGCACAAAGGCTACGGAACGAAGGAACACATCGAGCTGATCCGTCTCCACGGCCCTTGCGATGCGCACCGCAAAAGCTTCCAGCCTGTCGCGGAAATGCTTCGGGAGAGGTCCCGGTGAGCCTGCTCGGGAAACTGCTGGGACGGTCTGGCGAAGATCGTGCCGCGAAATATCTTGCCGGCAGGGGATACACCATTCTGGAGCGCAACTATAGGTTGCCCCAGGGGGAGCTCGACCTGATCGCCCTGGACGGGGACACGCTGGTGTTCGTGGAAGTGAAGACGCGGACGAACAACGCCTATGGCGCGCCCGAGCTGGCAGTGGACCGGAGGAAGCAGGATCGCATGATCAAAGCAGCGCTTGGCTACCTGAAATACAAGAAGCTCCACCAGATGCCCTGCCGCTTCGACGTGGTCGCGATCAGCGGTGCGGCCGGAGACCATGTGGAGCTCATCCGGAACGCGTTCGAGATAGACCGGAGAATGTTTTAATCAAAAGATATTATTATCGAGAAGGCGTAAAGAACGCGAAGGATGTCTAGCAAGAAAGGCGTTGTTCCGCGCTGCCGACCGTGGTATGATGCACTGCTTTCGGAACGGTTGTGGTCGCGGTGGTCCTTCTTCCCGATCTTCCTCCCGGTTCTCCACAGCTGCAGGAACAATCGCGTGACGAGAAAACCCTACAAGATAGGCATGGTGAGCCTGGGCTGCCCCAAGAACCAGGTGGATGCCGAGCAGATGATGGGCGTGCTTGCCGGTTCGGGGTTCGAGCTGACCGCTGACCAGCAGGAAGCCGAGATCATTGTGGTGAACACATGCGGTTTCATCGAGTCCGCCAAGGAGGAGTCCATCGGGGCGATCCTGGAAGCCGCGAACATGAAGAAGCGGGGAAAGTGCCGCGCCCTCGTGGTCGCCGGCTGCCTCGCGCAGCGCTATAAGGATGAACTGCGGAAGGAGCTGCCCGAAGCGGACGCCATTATCGGCACGGCGGAGGTCGCCCGCATCGGCGAGATCTGCGAGCATGCGCTGGCCGGGAGCGGGCCCCTTGTCCGGGTCGCGGCGCCCGCAATGGTCTACGGACTGCCCCGGATCAGCACGACGCCGCGCCACTACCGCTATCTCAAGATCGCCGAGGGATGCAGCAACCGCTGCTCCTACTGCGCCATTCCGATCATCCGCGGAAACTTCGTCAGCAGGCCCGCCGCGTCGATCATCGATGAGGCCCGGAAACTGGCCGATAACGGCGCGAAGGAGCTGATCCTCCTGGCGCAGGACTCGACGGGGTACCGGGACGGGACGAAGGACCTTCCCGCGCTCCTCAGGAGCTTGGCGCGGGTCAATGGCATCGGATGGGTCCGACTCATGTACGCCTATCCCGGCAGGATCACCGACGAGCTCATGACGGTCCTGGCGGAGGAAGAGAAGATATGCAGGTACCTCGACATCCCGGTCCAGCATATCGACGACAAGGTCCTTGCCGCTATGAATCGGCGGGGGACCTCGGATGACATCAAGCGCACCATCGAGAAGCTCCGGAAGAGGGTCCCGGGGATCGCGCTCCGGACGTCGCTCATTACGGGCTTCCCCGGCGAGACCGAGGCCGCGTTCAAGCGGCTGCTCTCCTTCGTGCAGGAAACGGCGTTCGACCATCTCGGCGTGTTCACCTATTCTCCCGAAGAGGGGACGCCGGCCGCCCGGCTGGAGCGGCAGATCGCTCCCGAGGTGGCGCAGGAACGGCTTGACCGCATCATGAAGGCCCAGGCGAAGATATCGCTCAGGAAAAACCGGGCCCTCATCGGCACGCGCGCCGTCATTCTTGTGGACGGCCTGGAGGACGACGCCCTATTCGGAAGATTATCCAGTCAGGCGCCGGAGATCGATGGCGCGGTCTATCTTTCTGAGACCGAGGCTCTGCCGGGCGAGTTCGTGGAGGTCACGATCACCGACGCGAGCGAGTACGACCTCGTGGGCACGTCGAAGGACCAGGAAGAAGAACCAACATTGCCACAGGACACAGAGGTCACCGAGGAAGGCAAGAAGCAGGCAAGAGGGCATTAACCAACCCCGGCGGAAATAATCGGAGACAGGCAGATAATCAAGACCAATTTACCGCGAAGACGCGAGGGACGCGAAGAGGGCTTATAACCAGTATTTTGGTAACGGCTTTTATGCAGTCCTCGCGCTCTTTGCGCCTTCGCGGTTCAATGGTTCTCTTTTGTTAGCCGGGTTCATCCGTGACAAAACGAAAGGTTCTTGATATACTCTGTGTTCTCCGTGGCTCTGTGGTGAAAGCATTCTATCATTGTATTGAAAGGGACGTTATGGATATCAACAAGGATTCGATCGCAGGTGGCGAAGAGAACTTCGCCGAGATGTTCGAGAAGAGCTTCAAGAAACAGGGCCGGCTTGAGCCGGGCCAGATGGTCGAGGCCATGATCGTCAAGATCACGGCCGAATGGATCTTCCTCGACCTGGGCGGCAAGGGAGAAGGCTACCTGGACCGGAAGGAGCTCGCCGACGAGATCGGGAACCTGACGGTCAAGGAAGGCGACATGGTGCGCGCTTACTTCCAGTCGTCGGCGAACAACGAGATGCATTTCACCACGAAGATCGGATCGGGCCCGGGGAAACAGGCCCAGCTCGAGGACGCGTGGAGGAACGGCATCCCCGTCGAAGGTACGGTGGCGAAGGAAGTGAAGGGCGGGTTCGAGATCAAGGTCGGCGGGACCGTCCGCGCGTTCTGCCCCTACTCCCAGATGGGTCTCCGGCGGGACGAACCGCAGGCCGACATCATCGGCCGGTCCCTGTCCTTCAACATTGCCGAGTTCAGCGAGAACGGGCGGAACATCGTCCTGTCCCGCAGGGCCATTCTTGAAGGCGAGCGGCAGGATAAAAAACGGGACCTGCAGGCGAGCCTGCAGGAAGGCATGAAGGTGCGGGGCAAAGTGACCTCGATCCAGAAGTTCGGTGCATTCGTGGACATCGGCGGCGTGGAAGGCCTGCTGCCGGTCTCCGAGATCGCCTGGAGCAGGACGGAGAAGGTCGGCGACGTTCTCTCCGTCGGCCAGGAGGTCGAGGTCATCCTCAAGAAGCTTGACTGGGACCAGGAGCGGTTCTCCTTCAGCCTGAAGGACGCCCTGCCCGATCCGTGGGACCGTGTCGTCGAGAGCTACAGCGTGGGTTCCTATCATACCGGCACCGTGTCGCGCCTCGCGCCCTTCGGCGCGTTCGTCACACTGGGAGACGGGGTGGACGGCCTCATCCACATCTCAAAGCTCGGCGGCGGCAGGAGGCTCAGCCATCCCCGCGAGGTGCTGAAGGAAGGCCAGACGGTCGAGGTGCAGATCGAGACGGTCGATCGTGACAAGAGGAAG
>JAAXXJ010000391.1 GCA_013334545.1 Nitrospirota bacterium
ATCGGCATTAGTTCTTACGGCGGGGGGTAATAGTTCCTAGGAAGAAGTTCGTAGACGGGAAGCTCAGGGAACCACGGGTCCGCATCGCGGACACATACACAAACATACAAACATATAAGGGTCAGACCTGCTATCCTGCGTACTTGACTTATCTCCGCCTTGTTGCTATGCTCGCATCATGCCTCGCAAGCCCCGCATAGAGTTTTCCGGTGCCTTCTATCATGTCATCGTCCGGGGCAACCAGAAGCAGCGTGTATTCAAAGACGCAACTGATTTCCAGAAGTACCTCCTCACACTCACTGTCTACAAGAACCGCACTGGTTGCCGTATCTATGCGTACGTTCTGATGAACAACCATGTGCATCTGCTCATCGAGACCGCGGATATCCCTCTATCCAAAGCTATGCAGGGCGTGAACCAGACCTACACTATGTACTTCAACAGGAAATATCGCACGGTCGGGCATCTCTTCCAGGGCCGGTACAAGGCCATTCTTTGCGACAGGGAGGCGTATCTCCTCGGTCTCGTCAAGTATATTCATCAGAACCCGCTACGGGCGAAGATCGTTGAATTTCTCGACGCCTATTCCTGGAGCAGTCACCACGCCTATACCGGCAAGAATAATCCGCTAAGCCTTGTGGATACTGATCAGGTACTCAGGCTGTTCTCGGAAAAAAGGAGCCGCGCACGTAGGAAATACCGGGAGTTTATGGAGGACAAGGAAGGCTTCGAAAAGAATGAAGTATATGCAACGATCGACCAGCGGCTAAAGGGGGATGAAGAATTCGTCGATCGCGTGCTGGGAGAGCACGAGAAGATGCCTGCACGACCGTGGAAGCGAAAGATCCCGTTAGAGACGATCGCTGCAGCGATAGAGAAGCGCCATGACGTAAGTGTGGAGACGCTTCGGTCGCCTGCAAAGGATCGGGCTGCAGCCGGAGCAAGGATGGTCTTCAGCATCCTGGCAAACGATCATGGCTACAAGGCGGTGGAGATAGGGCGGTATCTGGACAAGGATCCCACGAGGGTGACGCGCTATCTGCAGGCGCGTGACGACGTGGAGAAGGATGTGCGAGAGGCGGCGCGGCTCATTCAGAACGCAGGATAGCAGGTCTGACCCCATAGGGCTCCTAAAGCTCTCAGCTCGAGAAGAACAAATAGACTGGCACGCTTAGTCGATAATATGCCGCCTAAATACGTCAAGACCGTCCGCGAGGAACTGTATTACGAATACGCGAAGCTGATCTCCCGGTCGGCGCATGGAAAGATCGATTATCCGTTTGTGAGCAATCGCTTCAAGAAGCTTCGGGATGGCGAGATCACGATCTCGGGGACGATCCGGGAATGGGAGCGGGAACAGGAACTGCCGCGCCAATGCGTGTTCTGCGGCACATCCGACGATCTTTCGACTGACCATCTGATCCCGAGAAACCGCGGCGGCGACGATTCATCCGACAATCTGGTCCTGGCGTGCAAGACCTGCAATTCGTCGCGTGGCGACAAAGGTGTGTTCGAGTGGCTGGGGCTCAAGGAGAAGGACAAGCTCCACCGGCTGGTGGCGGGGAAGTATCTGAAACAGCTGATGAAGATCCACGAGGAGCGGAAGACGATAGATATTGGTGTGGATCAACTGATGGAATTGTGCGGAGCATGTCCGCTGCCGAAGGTCTGTGAGGAATGGGAAAAGGTCGGAGAGCTGACCTGTTTTTGTCTGGAGAGCGTTTTGCAGAAAGGACAATAACTACAGAATCAAGTCTGGCCCTGGTCGGTCCCCTAACACTAAAATAAAAGACCTGACACCATGGCACCGAGATATCCCTGGGACCGCGTCCGAAGGTGCGGGGAAGAGGGAAATGCTGCAAAAGAGGCCTGACCCCGTGGGTTCTACTCTGGTATGCGCGAATATCCAAAGAAGATCAAAAAGCTGATCCGCGAATGTGCGGCGGAAGCCCATGAACGGGAACTGCACCGCGAACTTACCAGGCTCGATCGCCATTTTGCGGAATGGCGAAGCGGGCGGCTTGGCAGCGGCGCATTGAGCGAAGAGATCCACCAGTACGAACAGGGTCCTTCCCGCGAGCTTTTCAAACGCTACAGCGGCAACTTGCCGGACATGATGGTCGCCTATGCGGTCGCAGCCGGCATTCTCAAACGTGAGGAGATTCCCGCAGAACTGCTCGAAGCCCTTGCCGGTCCGCTCGAATATTTTGACAGGCTGAAAGACCGCGGGGAATTGAATATTCCAAAGGAGTAGCGGGGGGCGGGCCTGAGGGGGCGGTGGAAAGAAGTCAAGACACGACGCAGCGTAAGTAACAACGTTCCGGAGATTCTGATTAAAATATCAGGAAATCATGTCTGACCCCGGACGGTCCATAGCTGTAATGCAATGAAGCGAAATAGGGACGACACCGATCTTCGCATCGTTCGTGAGTCTTACGCCCGTAGGGATGCGACCTGTCCATTCTGTGAAATTGGTCAGGATAGGATCATCGGCCAGAATGAGCTCGCATATGCCATCCGTGACGGTTACCCGGTCACCCAGCATCATAGCCTGATCATCCCCAAAAGGCATGTGGCAACCTATTTCGAGCTTGGCCAGGCAGAGATCAATGCATGCACGAGCCTGATGCAGGATGTGAGGAAAGAGGTCAGTTCGCTCGATCTGACCGTGGATGGCTTTAATATCGGTATCAACACAGGAAGCACGGCTGGGCAGACAGTTCCTCACTGCCATATTCATCTTATTCCGAGAAGAGTAGGTGATGTGGCTGATCCGATCGGCGGGGTTCGGAACGTCATCCCAGGC
>JAAXXJ010000091.1:0-1125 GCA_013334545.1 Nitrospirota bacterium
GCACACCATCTTCTTCCTGAACGCGGGAGTGAAGCTGACCACGACGAACGAAGAAACGGCACCGCTCCTCAAGGAGATCGAGACCATGGGCGTCGAGATCTACACCTGCGGTACCTGCCTTAAATACTTCAACCTTGAGTCCTCTCTCAAGGTTGGACATCGCGGTACGACCAATCATATTGTTGAGGGACTGCAGGACTTCGGCAAGGTCGTGTGGATCTGAAACAGGTCTGGAGCTCTGTTCCGCGATGAACATCAAGGTCCAGTTCCGCGTCCGTTCTGTCGTTCCTGTCCTTCACCACGCAACTCTCCATCAAACGCCGTTATATTTATTCCGCCTCTTCAACCATCCTGTCTTCCCTGTGTCTCATCAACCGGACGCAAGATCATATTATTCAATGTTAAGGAGGATGCAGGCATGAAGAAGTATTGGATCATCGGTATGGTGTTGGTGCTCGGGGCCTCGACGGTTGCGTTCGCCCAGCCCTGGCAGGCCTGGAAGGACTGCGGCGGCTGGTGCCGGGAGAGCGATGGTGGCCCTGGCGGGCCGGGCAGGATGTATGATCCGGCCAAGGCGGAGACCGTGAAAGGCGAAGTTGTGGCTGTCGAAAAGGTCGGCGGCGGACGGAAGATGGGACCGGGCATCGGCCTGAAGCTCAAAACGGCATCGGGTGAGCTGGTCGTCCACCTGGGACCACAGTGGTACATCGAGCAGCAGGGCGAGATCCCGATCAAGGCGGGCGACACCGTCGAGGTGAAGGGTGTCAAGGCATCGAGGGGTGGGCAGGATTTCTTCCTTGCAGGTGAGGTGCGGAAGGGCGGAGACGTCCTGAAACTTCGCGACGACAGCGGCGTACCGCTCTGGGCGGGCTGGCGACGGGGCGGTCCTGCGCCGAAGTAGGGTTCTACCGGACGTGTGCCAGCAGTTTGCGAAGACCAGTCGGCGAAAGGCCGGCCCCGGTTCGCGGGGGCCGGCCTCTTTTTGCATAAAGGGCACATATAAAAACCTTGACTCTTGTCCGCCGTGCTTCTACAATGTCAGGACTTTCAGCGGCACGGGCGGGACATGGAACGGGACATGACTCATGCCGATGCCGTAGCAGGCATCGAGAAATACCTTACACG
>JAAXXJ010000091.1:1135-10324 GCA_013334545.1 Nitrospirota bacterium
CCCGTCCGCCCGCACCACACCACTGGTCAGCAGCGCGCCGAAGGTCCAGGGCCAGTCCATCGTGAAGGACTTCGGGAAACGCGGGTTCTGGGAACGGAACCTGATCGGCCGCATCGTCATCGGACGCGAGTCGCGGGCCTATGGGGCCCTTGCGGGGATCGAGGGATTGCCCGCACGGTTCAAGCGGCTCACGCCGTTCTCCCTTGCCATCGAGTATCTTGAAGGCAGGGACCTGGGTGGGGTCGAGCGGCATGAGATCGGCCCCGGGGTCATCCGCCAGTTCGAGCGGATCATTGACGACATCCACGACCGCGGCTGGGTCCATCTGGACCTCCAGCGGCGATCCAACATCCTGCTGGTGAACGACCGGGTTTTCGTGGTCGACCTGGCCTCGGCGTTCCATCCCGGCGGCGTCCCGGTCATCGGCCGCTGGCTTGTGCGTCTCCTGGGGTTCGCCGACCGGCTGTCGCTCATCAAGATGAAGACGATCTTCGCGTCTGAGCTTCTTTCACCCAATGATCGGAAACTGATCAAGATGCGGAACCTTCTCATGCCGACGAAATGGTCCCCTGAACAACGTTAACCGAAAAGGCGGTAGCGGATCACGCTGCAGTATACGACAAGGAGACGATCCATGGCGGTCAAAGACACGCTGCAGTACAAACTGACGAAGGTGACGGGAAAGACCGTGATGGCCGGCATTGTTGGGATCGTCATGTTCTTCCTGGCGAAGGACACGACCCTCGAGCCGGCCTGGTTCATTCCGGGCGCCGCCATCACCCTGTTCGGCGAATGGCTCCGTCTCTGGGCCGCCGGCCACCTCCGCAAGAACAAGCAGCTTACGACGACGGGTCCCTACTCGTACGTGAAGAATCCCCTCTACATCGGCACGCTGCTCATCACCGTGGGCTACAGCGCCATGGCGATGAACTATTGGATCATGGTCGCCGGCTTTGTCTGGTTCTTCATCTATTATGCGCCCTACAAGAAGAAACAGGAGAATGAGAAGCTCATCGGCAGCTTCGGCGACGCCTGGATCGAGTTCGACAAGGCGGTGCCCGACTACCTCCCGCGCCTATCGCCCTACCCCGGCAGGGGGACGAACCGCTGGAGCTGGGAGGTCGTGAAGGAGAATTCGGAGCACGAAACCGCTGTCGCGGTCTTCATCGGATTCGCTGTCATGTTCTATCTGCTGGTCCGGTAGCATACCGGAGGATATTTTCCCGCGAGAGGCCGCCCGGCCCCTCTGCTCCCTTACCCGCCCGCATTCCGGCCGATTTACCCCTTGACTTGACATGCGCTGTTTGGGATACTCGTATCACTCCGCCTTGAGGGGACGGCATGCAATGAACACGGCACAGGTCCTCGGCTATCCCTTGCTCCTCATATCCGCGCTCGAGCTGTTCCTCGGCTTCCTCCTCCTGAAGCAGAATCCCCGCAAGAGTCTTGCCAACAGGGCGACCGCGGCCTGCGCCATTGCCGCCGCTGTCTGGTCCCTGAGCGCATCCCTCATGTACATCCGGCTCTCGCTCGGCCTCGACTATCTGCTGTTCGCCCGGACCAGCTGGATCGGCTGGTTCACGGTTCCCACGGCACTCCAGACGGTGTTCTTTCTCAGGGATGAGCGGAGCCGCAAGGCGCGCTTCGCCGGGCTGGTCCTGTATCCCTTCTGGACCGCGGTGCTCGTCCTGTGCCTGTTCACCGATCTCATTGTGACCCCCGGCTTTGTTCCGCATCCTTACTCCAATAGCCCCGGCCCGCTCGAGATGCCGATACGCCTGATAGGCAGCATGATGGCCTTTTGGCTGATATACGAGATCGTCAAACTGAGGCGGCAGGTGTCTGGCTACCGGCGTGCCCAGCTCAGCTACTACCTCTACGGGACTGCCATCTTCGGGACCGGCGGAGCGGTCATCGGCGGTCTCCTCCAGGTGTTCACCGGGCGGGGGCTCGAGCCGTCACTGAGCGCCTACTTCAGCCTGCCCTGGGTCCTGATGATCTTCTACGCTATCACGCGCCACCGGCTGTTCGACATGCGGCTCATCATCTCACGCACCCTGATCATCCTCATCCTGTCGTTCTGCATCTCTGCGTTCCAGTTCGTGCTGTTCAAGGTCCTGGAACCCCTCATTGGCCCGGTCGCCACCATCTTCATCTCGGTCCCGGTCATCGGGGCCATCTTTTTCGGGACCCCGCTCAGCAGGAACGTGCAGCAGTGGATCAATGACCTGGTCCTCAGGGGCCGCTACCAGTACCAGAGGATGCTGAAGGAGTCGGCGAGTGCCATGATCGCCATCCTGGACCGGGACGAGCTGCTCCGATTCGTCGTCGAGACCGTGCGACGCGGACTCGGGGCCCGGGAGGTCCTCCTCTATCTGCTCGGGCCGGACGGCAGCTATTCCCTACGCCATGGCCGCAAGGCCAATGGGGAAACGCCGGACGGTAGCGTTCTGCCCGACAACGTGGTCGCCTGTCTCACCGACACCGGCCAGCCCATCATCGGCGATGAGCTGGCGGTCGATCCGTCCGGCGTCTACCTCGGCCTCAGGGAAACGACCCGGAGGATGGGGGTGGAGATCATTCTCCCGCTGACCTCCCAGGGCCGGCTGCTGGGCGCCCTGACGTTGAGCGAACGCAGCAGCGGAGAGCCTTATCTCCAGGGCGACATCGATGCGCTCCAGACCCTCACCGGGCAGGTGGCCGTGGCCATCGAGAATACCCGGCTCTTTGACGAGGCGGTACAGGCCCGCGCGTCCCTCAAGGAGAGCGAGGACATTTTTCGAACGCTGGCGGATACTTCGAACGCCGCCATCCTCATTTCCCGGCCCGACGAGGTCATTTATGCCAATCAGGCCCTTTCCCGGATGTCCGGATACACCGTACGTGAAATACAGGCCATGAATCCGTACGCGCTCGTCCACCGCGATTTTCGGGAGATGATGATCAAGAGAGGCGAGGCGAGGCTGCGCGGTGAAGAGGTCCCTTCGCAATATGAGTTCAAGTTCGTTCACCGGGATGGATCGGAGCGGTGGGCGATCACCAACTCGGCCACGCTTACATTGCGGGGAGGCCCCGCCCTGCTCGCGACGATCGTGGACATTACGGACTTGAAGAACGCCGAGGAGGAGCGGGCGCGATTGTACGAGGAGAACGAAAAGAACTACCGGGAAAAGATCACGGAACAGGAACGATTCAGCGCAATCTTGCAGACGGCGAGCGACGGCTTCTGGATCGTGAACGATGAGGGTCGGATCGTCTTCATTAATAACGCCTATTGCAGGATCTCCGGATACACACGCGAGGAACTGCTGTCGATGAGCATCGCAGACCTGGAGGCTGAGGAGAGCCCGGAGATCATCAGGAAGCATATGAATCGGATCCGGCAGACGGGCTCTGACCGGTTCGAGACGCGGCAACGGCGCAAGGATGGTTCGATCGTGCTTCTCGAGGTAACAGTGAACCGCTATAAGGACGAGAAGTCCGTCTTTGCGTTCCTTCGCGACATCACCGAACGCAAGCGGCTGGAGGAGGAACGCATCCGTTTGTACGAGGAGAACGTGCGATACTATCAGGAGCGCATCGCGGAACAGGAACGGCTCGCCGTCGTGCTGCAGGCGACCAGCGACGGATTCTGCATCATGCATGACGATACCCGGTTCCTCTTCGTGAACGATGCATGGTGCGCGATGCTGGGATACAGGCGTGAGGAACTGCTCGCCATGCGCATTCGGGACATTGACGTGCACCTCAGCCAGGAACAGGTGATGGCTGCTCTCGGAGGCATCACTCAGAAGGGGTATGGCCTCATCGAGACACGGCACCGGCGCAAGGATGGCACGGTGATCGACGTCGAGATCTCGGTGAACCGTTACCGGACCGAGAACCAGTACATTGCCTTCCTCCGCGATGTCACCGCCCGCAAGCGGGCGGAGGAGGCGCTGCGCCTGAGCGAGGAGCGGTTCCGTCAGGTCTCGGAGACGGCTCAAGAGTGGATATGGGAGGTGGACCGAGACGGACGGTACACCTATTCCAGTCCGGTGGTCATGACCCTGCTTGGCTACCATCCCGACGAGGTCGTCGGAAAGCGCAGCTTCTTCGATTTCTTCGTTCCCGAGGAAAGGGAACAGCTGAAACGGGACGCCTTCAAGGTTTTCGCGGAGAAGGAGATGTTCCGCGACTTCGTGAACCGTAATCTGCACCGGGATGGACGGGAGGTCGTTTTCTCGACGAGCGGGATCCCCATCATCGACGAAAAGGGCGGTCTTCTGGGATACCGCGGTGTGGACTTCGATATCTCCGAGCGCATTCGTGCCGAACAGGAGCGGAGAGGGTTCTATGAAGAGAGCCTCAATCACTACCAGAAAATCCTGGAAGAGCAGCAGCGCCACGAGGCGGAGAAGGAGAATATCCTGAAGGACCTCCACGACGGCATCGGGGGGATCGCGACGAACATCAAGCTGCTGGCGGAACTGGCGCAGAATCAGGACGAACTGTCCGCGGTCAGACGTTCGCTGTCCACGATCGCGGACCTCTCCCAGGAAAGCCTGTCGGAGATCCGTAACTTCATTCAGAGCCTCGATGCCAAGGAACTGACCTGGCAGACTGTCGCTGCTGAGTTCCGGAGCCTCGGGAACTCGATCATTGTGCCGCACGGCATCACTTTCTCCCTCGACGTCCGGTTCGGGGAGGATACGGGCGGCCCGACCAGTTCCGTCAGCATGAACCTCTTCAGGATCTACAAGGAGTCCCTGGCGAACATCATCAAGCACGCAAAGGCCACGGCGGTCGGCGTCCTGTTCTCGGTCGAAGGCGGGCGGGTGTCCCTTGAGGTCCGGGACAACGGCGTCGGCCTCGTCAGGAAACGGGCGAACGGCAGGGGGCTCGTGAATATGAAAAACCGTGCGCTGGAGATGTGCGGCGACCTTGCCGTCACGACCGACAAGGGAACGCGGGTGCGCCTCGAGTTTCCAACGCCCTGAAAATATCCTTTTGGGACGCTGGCAATAAGCGGCCCGTTGTGTTAGAGTCAACTGTATGAAAGTGTCGATCGTCGAAGACGATGTCCTGCTGCGCCAGAACCTGAACCTGCTTCTGAGCGGGGAGACGGGCATCTCCGTGGTCAGCGTCTATAGTACTGCAGAAGAGGCCTTGGCAGGGATCAAGCGGGCGCGTCCCGAGATCCTGCTTGCCGACATTGGACTGCCGGGCATGTCCGGGATCGAGCTCATCCGGGAACTCAAGGAACAGATGCCGGACCTCGAGATCATGGCGCACACGGTGTTCGATGACCGGGAAACGGTATTCTCGGCCATCAAGGCAGGCGCGTCAGGCTACATCCTGAAGGGCAGCACGCCGCGTGAACTCATTGACGCCCTTCACACACTGGCGAAGGGCGGGTCGCCCATGAGTCCGAAGATCGCCCGCAAGGTGATCCGTGAGTTCCAGGGCGAGGGGATCGACGAGCAATACCTCTTGAGCCACCGGGAGACCGAGATCGTCAAGGAGATCGAGAACGGCCTGTCCTACAAGGACATTGCCGTGAAGCTCGGCATCAGCCCCCACACCGTCCACACCCATATCAAGAACATCTATGAGAAGCTCCATGCCAAAAACAGGCAGGGTGCATTGATTGCCGCGAGAAAAAAAGGGATCATATAAAGCCAGGAATCAAGAATAAGGAATAAGGCATCAGGAATCAGGAATCAGGAATCAGGAATCAGGAGCATCCACCTCTCGTGGATCCATGTTCCCGCCAGACAGTTGTTGCCGTCATCCCGAATCCAAATGATTTGAACTTTGAACCTCGTTTTTTGCACTCCTCGTATTTTCCCATACCCTAAAAATACCCTGCCCAGGTTATTACGTTTTGCCCGAGCATCCTCTATAATGTCTCCAGGTCCGCTGCATCCAAAGCGTTTTTTTCGTACGATGACCCGGTGAGGTTCGCGAACGCTGTGATCGATCCATCCTTTCAAAACGAGGTTCTGCCGGCGCTGGAACCCGGAGAGCGGCTGCTGTGGGCCGGTCGGCCGGATCCGCGCAGGATCGCGTGGGCAAAGATCAGGCAAACACTGTTCGGATCTGCGTTCGTTCTGCTGTCCTTCCTGGTTTATCTTTCCTTCCTGCCGGCCACCGGCCCCTATTTCGGCGCCGATTCCCTGCCATTCTCCTTACGCCCGATGGCCCTTGTTGCAGGTCCCCTCCTTGCCTTCTCCGGCATGTTCCTGCCCGTGCTTGCATACCGGAGGGCGCAGAGGTCTTTGTACGCGGTTACCGACAAACGGGTCCTTTTTCTGACCCGGGGGCGTTCGGTAATGGCGGTCCGGTACGAAGACATGCAGGTCCCGCTCATGGACCTGCGGCCCGATGGAAGCGGCGACATCCATTTCAATGGGAAATGCCGAGCCGACGGGACCGAACACCAGCAGCGGTTCCCGCATTTCCTTGGGGTCGGAGAGGCCGAGAAGGTCTACCAACTGCTCCTTGGCCGGATGCCGGGTGCTGATGACGACCGGACAGCGTGCGGCGCGGTGCATGATTACCTGGAACTGCTGTTCCAGGGGAAGAGGATACTCGACGAAGACCCGCCTCGGGAATGAAGAACGATTCCGCCCCTGACTTTCCTGTGTGGTTGGTTCTTGTGAAACATCCCTTGTCCCTTGACGCAGAATACCACAGAAATGGCCTTGACTCTTTTTCTGTGTTATGCATACTAAAACATATTCAGCGGTGGTATCGTGCGCTCCGGGAGCTCGGGGGCCGCAGCACCCTTGTCACGGATCCTCCCCCAAGACGGTATGAAGGCTGGTCACCACCGTACGTAAGGTGGCCGTGCGCCGCGACTGCCGCTGATGAAGACGTTCACCTCTGCGAGGACTGCGCATTCTCGCTGAACGAATTCCCATGAACGATAAAGAGCTCTATATCAAGAAAAGCAGGGAACGCCTCTTCAAATTGTGGGTGGTGAGGTCCGCCACGTACGGCGCGTTCTTGTTCCTCATGCTGAGCGGACTCGATTATCTCGTCACGCCGGAGAACTTCAGGACCTTCTTCGTCTACCGGGTCTTCATCGCCCTCGTGCTCGTGGCCATTGCGTTCGTGGTCAAGGAAACCGATCCCTGGGGGATGCGGTATCACCAGGTCCTTGCGGTGTTTGCGATCGCCGCTTCTGCAGGGACCATCGAGCTCATGATCCTGCAGTTCGGCGGACATGACTCGCCTTACGCGGCAGGCCAGATACTCCTGGGCATTTGCGTGTTGGGATTCGTTCCGGCATGGATGTCCTTTCATGCGATCACCGCCCTGGTCATTTACGGCATCTATGCCGTGCCCATCCTGCTCTTCGACCGGATCGAGCAAACCGCGATGTTCGTGAGCGCCAACGGATTTCTGATCGGGGCGCTCATCTCATCGCTGGCCCTGAGGTTCATCAGCGAACGCTCCCTCGACACGGAGCTCTCCCTTCAGTATGACCTGCTGCAGTCAGAGCAGAAGTACCGGGACCTGTTCGAGAACGCCGTCGATCCCATCTTCGAGGTCGATGCTGACCTGAGGTATGTGGACGTGAACAGGAAGGCCACAGAGCTCACCGGCTTCAGCAAGGAGGAGCTCCTGCGCCGGACCATCCACGACATGATCCCTCCCGATCAGGTGCCCCGGTTCGCAGCCGCGTTCGAGACATTGCGGCAGCGCGTCGCCTATAAGAGATTCGAGGGTAAATTGCGCACGAAGGAAGGCCGTTGGATCGATGTCGAGGTCAACTCCTCTGCGATCATTCGGGGAGGGAAGGTCGTCGGTTCGCAGGACTTCGTGCGGGAGATTACCGACCGGAAAGGACTCCAGGAGGGAGGCGCTGAAACAATCCTATGAGGAACTTGACCAGATGCTCGTGATCGATGAGTCCGGCCGGGGCGGCTATAGGTTATGTGATGAATAATATTATATAGATGTAGATGCACGGTCCCCAACATCTCTGAGCAGGGAGGGCGATACCGAACAAAAAGCCTCCGTTCGCACTGAACGGGGGCTTTGCTGTTTCGGACCGGAAGAAAGGCGGCCGATTACCGGGCGTACGTCTGCGGGGTCGTTGTGCCGGTGATGATGGGAAAGAACTTCATGAGCTCCGAACGTTTGCCCCTGTTCGGAGAGCCGGGCGCGACGATCGGCGCCTTCTGATCGCCCACGGTCTTGCCCCGGTAAAAGGATCTGTTTAAACATGGAGCAGGCGGTGCGATGCAGCGAGCCGAAAATGTTTTTGCTCCGAGTTCCGTCAGTTCGTGGTCTTGGCTGAGGCGCCCTTGATTATGGGTTCATATTTCCTGAACTCCGGCCTCAGGGAGAGGCCTTCGAAGCGCGGATCAGCGCTTAAGGACTTCAGTTCATTGGCAAAGTGGTCCTGGGTCAATGCGCTGTCGAGCATGGCACTGGCATAGGAAAAGTCGCCAAGCAGGTAATTGACCTGGAAGAGCATCCAGTCGAGGTTCGCGGAATGACCCCGGGCGACAGACCTCGCCTGACGCAGGAATTCGTTGGCAGCAACATGATTCTCCTTGGCCATTTCAGCCTGGCCGAGCAGGACATAGGGGACCGAATCCTTGGGTTGTGTAGCGATATACTGCCTCAGGAACCCGAGGGCTTTTTCCTCGTTCTGGCCTGCATGGATGAAGTAGAGCCCCATGTACGCCGAGGTGGCGCCGTATTCCAGCGCCTTCATGCAAAATTGCTCTTCCTGCGCCGGGGTGTTGTTCTCCCGTCCGGCGATCATGAGGTAGGACTGGCCGATGTAGGCCCTTGCTGCCGGCGAATAGGTCTTCGTTGCGTCGACTTTCCCGATGATCTTGTCATACTGTTCGGCTGCGGCTAACGCTGAGAACTCTTTGCACGCGGCGTCTTGAGCGGAACAGGGGGCCTCCGTGGCAAGGGCACCGGACTGTCCTGAAATGATAATACCGGCCGATATAATGATGCCGAGGAAATACTTCTGCATGGACTGCCTCCTGAATGAAGTGCTCCTTTACAGCAAGTCATTGTGCGAAGGTATTCTTACTCGCGAGCGGGAATACCGATCTGTGATCAGCATGATACACTGAGAAGAGCATACCCTAACGTAAGTTTTTTGTCAACAATAATAATAGTTATAAACTAATAAATAAAGTTTTTCGGCGGCCAGCGCATGCGGATAGGCATGCC
>JAAXXJ010000392.1 GCA_013334545.1 Nitrospirota bacterium
CTCGGTCTTACGGGAGAGGCTCCCGGCCTCGATGATCGCGGCGGGACGCCGCTCCCACAGGCTTCTCAGGATGCTGTTGCCCCGCATCCCGCATCCAGTATCCAGTATCCAGCATCTACCCGACCGGCCCAATCCGACCTCTGGGAAAGACGAGGATTTGCGGGGTTGCGGGTGATCGGGCAGCTGCACGACACCTATATTATATGCGAAGCCCGCGATGGGATGATCCTGATCGACCAGCACGCGGCGCACGAGCGGGTGCTCTACGAGCAGCTGACCCGGCGGGCGGAAAACCTGCAGGTGCCCTCCCAGGCATTGCTGGTCCCGGAGACCGTGGAATTAGGCTTCCGGGAGGCTCAGGCTCTGGAGGATCTCATGCCTCATCTGCTTGAGTTGGGCTTAGAGGTCGAGCCCTTTGGCGGCGGCACGGTGGTGGTCAAGTCGATCCCCGGTTTCCTGAGCGGCCGCGAGATACGGCCGCTGTTGACCGAGAAGGCCGAGGCGGCCGCCAGTACGCCGGGGCCGGCCGACCCGCAGGAGGTGCTGGATTTCTGCCGCCAGCGCGCGGCCTGCCATGGGGCCATCCGCGCCGGCCAGACCCTGACTTCGGAACAGATCCAGACGCTGCTCCGGCAGCTCGACGAGTGCGGCAACCTTTCGCACTGCCCCCACGGCCGACCGACCTGGCTGCGATACGATATCGCGATGATCGAGAGAGGGTTTCGGCGGGTGGTATAGTTTTTTACACCAGCCCGGTTCTAGGTGTTAAAGGGGGTGACTATCGAGGAGGAAACTGCGCGCCTGTGCAATTATGCATTTTGCAGGGTTCACCCACATTTAGTAGAGCTTATGCCGCCTCGGCGTGGAGCTTGACGCCCAGCGCACGCGCCACCTTTAGAACGGTAGCAAAGCTGGGATTGCCATCCGCGCTTAGTGCCTTGTAGAGACTCTCTCGGCTAAGACCAGCGTCGCGTGCGACCTGAGTCATCCCTTTAGCACGCGCTATGTCACCGAGGGCTCTAGCAATACCGGCGGCATCATCCGGAAACTCGTCAAGCCACGCGTCAAGATAGGCAGCCATTTCTTCGGGTGTACGCAGCTGCGCCGCGACATCGTACGGAATAGTCTTGGTCTTTGATCTGGACGCTCTCTTTGTTGAAGCTTTGGGCATGGTTGTTAACCCTCATAATTCTCAGCCAGAGAATTGATCCATCCCCTATAGACCTCTGTCTCTTCAACGACCATGAATAAAGTGTATCCCATAGGATAAAGACTTTCAAGGGCATAAAGCCATGTTTATTGGCCTCTGATGCTTGGGATCAAGTAGATTCAAGTAAGGCAGGTCGAGGAGAAGCTGCATGCCACCTATATAATATGCGAGGCCGAGGACGGTTTGATCCTGATCGATCAGCACGCGGCCCACGAGCGGGTGCTCTACGAGCAGCTGACCCGGCGGGCGGAAAACCTGCGGGTGCCCTCCCAGGCATTGCTGGTCCCGGAGACCGTGGAATTGGGCTTCCGGGAGGCTCATGGTATAAGGGACGGGTATTGATTTATTGATATAATTAAGTCCGTCGTAGCCAATCAATATAACAATACCCGTCCCCTATTTTGCGCGTCCCATATCTCGCGTACGCCTACGTTGACAAAGGCACTGCGCCTCCCTAAAATGACGCGAGGAATTCAATAGGCTGCTCACCAGCCAGGATCTCTGTAAAATCATCTGGGTGGCATTATGTATCTACAACAGGAAATCAAAAAAAAGTTAAAGGAAGAAATCGCGGCCGGACTAGCTATGTTTCCCGAGGTGCAGCGAGTGGTCGTGTTCGGATCGTTTGTAACGTCTGATGATCCTCGCGATCTGGACATCGCCGTCTTTCAGGATTCGGATGAAAGCTACTATCCTTTGGCCATGAAGTACAGGCGGATGCTCCGGCCGGTCGCGAAGAGAATTCCGCTGGATGTCATCCCATTACGACGACTCCCGGGTGAAGGTGCTTTCATTCAGGAAATCCAGAAGGGTGAGGTCCTGTATGAAAGATGAAACCGGCGCCTGGGTTTCTTACGCGAGTGAGAACCTTAATGTCGCCGTGTTGGCGTTTAATCATGGGCACCTCAATGCCTGCCTCCAGAACGCGCAGCAGGCAGTCGAGAAATATCTGAAGGCCATGATCGTGGAGTACAACCTGGAATTCCGACGCACCCACAGCGTCCGGGTGCTGCTCGGCCTTCTCGCTGATCGAGGCGTCGTTCTGGGCATTTCTGAAGACGAGATGGACCTGATGGATTCCATCTATGTTCCTTCCAAATATCCCGTCTATTCCGCCCTGCCCAGCGCTCTTCCTGATTCTGCAATCTGTCGCGATGCTTTGAGCATTGCTCATAAGGTGAAGGATTTTACCACCGGAATTCTCAAGACGCCTTAGCGCAAGAAACGTCTAACCACTAAAGGGTTACCGATCTTACCGCTACCTTTGGAACGGTAGTAAAGCTGGGATTGCGTTAGAAAATAGGGCACGGGTATTGATTTATTGACATATTTTAGTCCGTCGTAGCCAATCAATATAAAAATACCCGTCCCCTATTTCCGTCCCCTATTTCGTTATGAGCATGGCAAGGCTAAACCAGTGCAAGCCGTCACCAATTTGTTCAAGCTGCTGGACCGCCACCCCGATCTTCTGGAAGAGTTGAAATCGGCCTGATTCCGCTGGTCACTATTTGCGGTGATGCGTGGGTCAAATACGAAACCGGAGCCATTGAGCGCTCATTCCGGCGGATTTAGTTCGCCG
>JAAXXJ010000092.1 GCA_013334545.1 Nitrospirota bacterium
TCGGACCGGCAGGGACCGGCAAGACCTATCTCGCCATGGCCATGGCCGTCTCCGCGCTCCTCCGGCGCGAGGTGAGCAGGATCATCCTCGTCCGTCCTGCCGTAGAGGCCGGTGAGAAGCTCGGGTTCCTGCCCGGTGATGTCGCCGAAAAGGTCAATCCCTACCTCCGGCCGCTCTATGACGCGCTCTACGACATGATCGAGACCGAGAAGGCAAATAAACTGGTGGAACGCGGCGATATCGAGATCGCACCGCTTGCGTTCATGCGCGGCCGCACCCTTAATGATTCCTTCATCATCCTCGATGAGGCACAGAACACCACGCCAGAGCAGATGAAGATGTTCCTGACCCGCCTGGGCTTTAACTCCAAGACCGTCATCACCGGCGATATCACGCAGATCGACCTGCCGGGGGGCAGGAGCTCCGGTCTCATTGAGGCGCAGAAGATCATCCAGGGCATCGAAGGGATCCAGTTCGTCTACTTCACGAACAAGGACGTCGTGCGCCACAAGCTGGTGCAGCAGATCATCAAAGCATATGAACGGCACGAGGGACAGCATGGCCAGCAGCAATGAGACCACCTCAAGGCTTCTGCCCAAGACATCACTGCCGGACCAGGAGCGGGAGGAAGGGGCTCCCGTTTCGCGGAAGCCCCGCCTGCTGATCTACTCACTGTCCCTCGTCACGTCGCTCCTTCTGGCCTTCATCCTCCTTCCCCGCATTCCGCACCTGAAGACCGGCGATATAGCACCCAAGAACATCACCGCGCCGGCCACCCTGTACGTCGAGTATGAGGGGCCGGACCAGACGCTGCTCTTCGCCCGCGTCAACCGCGGCGAGGTGATCGCCGAAGCGGGAAAGAGAATAACGGACAGGTCGGCGGCGATCATTGCTGAAATTGCCAGGCGTGAGGGCATCGGCAACCGGTTGTATGCGTATGCGGGTCTGACGCTCCTCATTGTGCTCGTATTTTACCTGTTCTACCGCGACGTCAAGCGGTACCGTCCCGCACTTGCCAGTGACCGACGGAAGATCATCCTGCTGGCGTTCCTGCTCGTCGTCACGATCATTGTATCCCAGTTCTCCCGGACCATCATGTTGCTCATTGCCGACGCGTTCTCGCTCGACGCCGCCACCGTCGGTTTCGCCCTCCCCGTGGCATCAGGGGCCATGCTGGTGAGCCTGCTCTTGGATTTTCATCTGGCGCTGGCATTCTCCTTCATCGTGAGCCTGTTGATGGGCATGGTCTTTCCGGGCGACCCGTTCATGCAGCTCTTCTATTTCACCACCAGCATCATGGCTGCCCTGCATGTCATCCGGTGCAAGAAGCGGACGGCCGTGATCCGGGCGGGGGGCATGACCGCGCTCGTGAGCTTCGTCGCCATCATCGGCATCGATCTCTATCACGGCCAATTAGTGGGCCGGGGCCTCTTCGACCTGGGTGCAGGTTTCCTTGGTGCGGTCCTGACGGCGACCATCGTCACCGTGACGCTGCCGTTCTTCGAGGCCGTGTTCGATATCGCCACGGATATCAAGCTCCTGGAGCTGATGGACCCGAACCAGCCGCTCCTCAAGGAAATGGTGTACAAAAGCCCGGGGACGTACCATCATAGCATCGTCATCGGCAACCTGGCGGAAGCCGCGGCCGAGGCGATCAACGAGAACCCGCTCCTGGCGAGGGTCGGGTCCTATTACCACGACATCGGAAAGGTGCAGAAGCCCGAGTACTTCATCGAGAACCAGAGGGTGGATGAGAACAAGCATGACCGTCTGAGCCCCTCGATGAGCAGCCTTATCATCACGTCCCATGTTAAGGAAGGCGCGGAAATGGCGAAGCGGCAGAAGCTGCCTTCGGCCATTGTGGACATCATCCGGCAGCACCACGGGAATTCCCTGATCACCTATTTCTACCAGAAGGCCAAAGAGCTCCAACCCGTCGGACCGGTGGCCGAACAGGATTTCCGCTACCCCGGACCCCGCCCGCGGACCAAGGTCGCCGCGATCGTCATGCTGGCCGATGCGGTCGAAGCCGCCTCGCGCACGCTTGTGGAACCTACGCCGCAGCGCATCCAGAGCCTTACCAACAGCGTCATTACCCGCATCTTCCTCGACGACCAGCTCAGCATGTGCGACCTCACGCTCAAGGACCTGCGGGAGATCTCGAAAAGCTTCAACATGATTCTGAACGGTATCTTCCATCACCGCATCGATTATCCCGGCGTGGAGTTCGCCGGAGCGAAAAAGCGCAGTGACCATCCTGATAAAAAGCACCTTGAAGAAGCAAAACCCGCCGGCAGCACGCATTCGGGCTAGCCTGCGGATGCTCATGGGCTCCGAACGGCTGCCCGATGCTGAGGTGAGCGTTCTGCTGGTTGGCGACGGGGCCATGCGCACGCTCAACAGGCGGTATCGGGGCAAAGACCGGACCACCGACGTGCTCTCGTTCCCGCTGAGGGAAGGAAAGTTCCCCGGTGTCCAACACCATCTTCTGGGGGATATCGTTATTTCCGTGCCAACCGCAGCACGTCAGGCGAGGGCAGCCGGTGATACGCTGCTCGAAGAGATCGACCGGCTGCTGGTGCACGGCTTCCTGCATCTGCTGGGGTACGACCACGAGCGCGGCGGGGCTGAGGCTCGGCGTATGGAGGCACGCGAACGCCGCCTGCGGGGGACGCTCAAACGGTGAAACCCAAACGTTGGCTCGACAAGGCGAACGTCGCCATCGAAGGCATCATCTATTCCGTCAAAACGCAGCGTCACATGCGGTATCACCTGGTTGCGGCGCTCGGCGTTCTCCTGGCGGGCCTTTTAGTAAACATCTCGCGGACCGACTTCATCCTGCTTTCCATGGCAATCATCCTGGTCCTGGTTGCCGAAATGCTGAACACGGCTCTCGAAGTCGCCGTCGATATGATCGCCGAGGGTTATCATCCGAAGGCGAAGATCGCCAAGGACATCGCCGCCGGAGTCGTTCTTGTCGCCTCCGTCGGGGCGCTGATCCTGGCCTATCTGATCTTATATCCTGCGCTTCGCGAAGCATGGCAGCAGGGCCTCTGTCATCTTCGGAAGGCACCGCATGACGTCATCGCCTTTGTGTCCCTCGCTGTCGTCGTCATTGCGGTTGTCTTCATCAAGGCCGTTCTGGGCAAAGGCGAACCGCTCCGGGGAGGGATGCCGAGCGGTCACGCGGCGGTATCGTTCTCGATATGGGTCGCGACCATCTACCTTTCCGAATCGCTGCCAATCGTCGCGCTGACATTCGTTCTTGCATCCATGGTGAGCTGGAGCAGATGGTCATCCGGTGTTCACCGGCCTCGGGAAGTGGTGATCGGTGCGTGTCTGGGAGCGGGCGTAACGCTTTTGCTGTTCCTGCTGTTCAGTTAAGAGCGCCGAAGCTTGACTCAGGGAATACTTCGTCTGACCATGGTAACGCTTTCTGGGGCAACAGGGAGGAAATCTCCGGTCGTCAGGCTGGTACGTTTGTCCTGACGGCCGCTAGCCCCCAGCAGGCTGCGGGGAATGCGCATGATCCTGAAAGCATGCAGAGCCCGGTTCTCGATCGTGATCCTCGGGTAAGGAGTAAACGGTGCTGGACCAGATCCTGGATGAATTGATCACGGCGGTTCGAGGTGCTTCCGCGGCCATATTCGTGGATGGCGACGGCGAGGCCATCGTCCAGGCAGGGGAGACGAAGAAGGACATCAAGCTCCTGGGTGCATGGAAGGAAATCCACCTTGATCGGATCAAGGAGATCACGGGCAGCCTCGGACTTGGATCAGTGAAGGCCGTTCTCTTCTCGCTTGATGAAGGCAATGAACTGATCGTCCCCGTTGACCCTGACTACTGCCTCATACTATTCATGTCGTCCTATGCGGACATCCTGCATGCCATGACCGAACTGGATAAGGCGATCGCCCTCATAAAGAAGGACATAGAATGATGGTTAAAAAAGCATGGTAGCTCCGGAACGACCGGGATTGATGCGAAAACCGTGATTAAATCTAACCCGAACAAGCCTTAACGAGGGCTCTTAGGCAGGATTACGACCGCAGGCCATAGACAGCATGATCAATCGGATTGCTCGCTCTGTAATATCCTGTCAATCCTATTATCCTGCCACATTCTGACCTGTATGAAGGTATTTTTCAGGTTGAGCGGTAATGAAACGGTGAAGTAGGCCTTGAAGATGGATGGAGTGTTTGACTGGTGGAGAGGGTGACCGAGGAATCCTGCTCACATTATTCTGGACTGCCCTGCTATATCTCGTCAAAGGTGCCGATCCGGCGCAATCTCTCGTAACGCTGTTTTATCAGCTCGTCGACGGGGACATTCCTGATCTCCGCAAGGTTTCTGACCACTGATTCCTTCAGGAGCTCCGCGGCACGCCTCGGATCGCGATGGGCACCGCCGACAGGTTCTTCCACGACCTCGTCGATCACCTTCATCTGGAACAGGTCCTGGGCTGTGATCTTGAGGAGCTCGGCAGCTTCACTGGCCTTGGCGCCGTTGTTCCACAGGATCGCCGCGCAGCCTTCGGGCGAGATGACAGAATAGGTGGAGTGCTCCAGCATCAGGATGCGGTCCGCAACACCTAAGGCCAGCGCACCTCCGCTTCCGCCCTCCCCAATGACCACTGCCATGATGGGGGTCCTGAGCTGTGACATGACCGACAGGTTCCGGGCGATGGATTCACCCTGCCCCCGTTCTTCGGCGCCGATCCCGGGATAGGCACCTGGCGTATCAATGAACGTGAGGAGGGGCTTGTTGAACCTTTCGGCATACCGCATGAGGCGAAGCGCCTTGCGGTACCCCTCCGGGTTCGGCATGCCGAAGTTGCGGAAGATCTTTTCCTTGGTTGTCCGGCCTTTCTGGTGGCCGATGACCACCAGCGGCATTCTCTCAAGCTTCGCCATGCCGGCAGCAATGGCGGGATCATCAGCAAAAGCCCGGTCGCCGTGCATCTCAAGGAAGTCGGTCAGCATAGCCTCGATGTAGTCAAGGGTATACGGGCGGTTGGGGTGGCGGGATATCTGCGCCTTTTGCCAAGGAGTGATGCGGGAATATATCTCGGCCCTGAGCTGGTCGGACTTCTTATGGAGCTTGAGGATCTCTTCCTCGAGGTCGATGTTCCCATTGGAGGTGAAGAGGGTCAGCTCTTCGATCTTCTTCTCCAGCTCGGCGATGGGTTTTTCAAAATCCAGATATTCCTGTGGCAAATCCCGCTCCTGATGCGTTGAATAGCGTATGAGGCAAAATACCGGAGCGGTTTCCCGGCTCCGGTATCGATTAAGTGTCTCTATTATCTGATATTGAAGGGTCAAAGTCAAGGAAGTTTTGGGAAGATGGGCGAAAAGAGCGAATGAATTCAGCATTGTTCTCCCACTGGAAACAAGTCGAATCATCTACGGTCAGCATGGATGAAAAGGACCATGGCAGCATAAATAATTTTGGGAATATATTCGCAGCGTAAGAACAGATGGTGCCGCTGACCGGGATCGAACCGGTACGACGGTTTCCCGTCGAGGGATTTTAAGTCCCTTGCGTCTGCCAATTCCGCCACAGCGGCCTGTGATGACAGGACAGGGAAATAATCGGGGAAACTACGAGCTTTGTCAAGGAAATTTGTCGGTCGAGGGATATTTCTCAATCTTGGGAAGCTTCTCTGGCTATTTCATGCCCGCGAGGTAATCGGCGAGAGCGTTGATGTCCTGTTCCGAAAGGCGGGTACCAAAGGCCGGCATATCGGAGTTGGGATTATGGGATTTTGGGTCCTTGATCTGCTGGACTATATATTCCCGCGAGCGCCTGCTGCCGACGCTCGTGAGGTTGGGGCCGCTTGAGCCGCCCTTGCCGTTGATGGTATGGCATTCATTGCATTTTCCGTTGTGGAAAAGCTGTGAGCCGCGTGACTCGCACCCCGCAAACATGATCACGGAGAGGAAAGGGACTGCAATCCACGTAAGGGCGGTTCTCTGCTGCGTTATCACAGACACCTCTCAAAATAATGGGAAGTACAGCACGCAGACGGTCCCTCCCGAAATCCAACCGCTTTTTTATTCCCTACTCCATCGTGATCGCCTGGACCGGGCAGCTGTCAACCGATTGCTGGCAGTCGCAGGTGTCGCAGGCATTGGGGTCCTTCACCCATGCCTTGTCGTCCTTCAACTCGTAGACCTTGGGGCAAAGCTCCGAACAGAGCCCACATCCGATGCAAAGGTCCAAATTCACCACGGGGATTGCCATGTTCCTCCTTCCTTTCCGGGGAAAATATCACCATCGAGATATTACCCAATCAGCGATTTTGTTTCAAGCCTAAAGTAGCGCATCCGCTCAATTTCTTCCATGATGGAAATCATACTGGTGCAGAGTGAGAGCTTTGCTCATCCCTGTTCCATCACCGAGGCTACTGCATCGACGACCATCGCTGCGGTGATCTTTACCATGCATTCCAGATATGCAGGATTTCTGCAGGTGCGGCTTCGGCAGGGGACGCAAGCGACACCTGCGGCCTGGATGACGCGGTGGCCGTTCCCGACCGGTCCGGTGCGTGCCGGGTCAGCGGCGCCAAAGAGGGCGACGGCCTTCGTTCCGACCGCGGTCGCCAGGTGGAGAGGGCCGGTATCTCCGCTCACCAGGACGCTGCATTTCTCGAGGACAGCGCCGAGCTGAAGCAGGGAGGTCCTGCCGGCAAGCGAAAGAGGCTTGGTGCGGCTCAGGGCACGGACCTCCTCGGCAAGCGGGATATCATCCGGTCCGCCGACGATCACCGCTTTGCCAGCGAGTTTTGCGGCGATCATATCCGCCAGCTCCGCGAAGCGGGCCGCAGGCCAGCGGTTCACCGCATGGGTCGCACCCGGGTTCAGCGCGACGACGGGAGCTCCCTCCAGACCGTGTGAGGAAAAAAGTTCCCGTGCATAGGCCCGTGAGGCGTCGTCGAGAATGAGTTCGAGGCTCGTATCTGTGGGGGATATGCCGAGGGGGGCGAGGGTCTCCAGGTAGTTCACCACCGCATGGATGGTCCTGTCCTTAGTCTTGTGGTAGACCAGTATGCGGCAGGGAAAGGCCGCTGATGCGAGGAACCATGCTTTCAGATTGCTTCGCTGGAAGTTCAGGACGAGATCGTAGCGCCTGCCACGCAGTGTGCGCCACAGCTCGCCTTGTGCGGAGAAAGATCGGTGCATGCCTGTGCGGTCGAAGACGATTGTCTGGTAGACGCGGGGATCGTTCTTGAACAGCTCCGCAGTGGCCCGGGATCCCACCAGGAAGGTGATCCGGGCCCCGGGCGAATAATTCGTGAGTACGCGGATGACGGGTGTCATCTGGAGAAGGTCTCCAACAGCGCCAGGCTTGATGATCAGGATATTCCGGTATGGGTCGCGCTCATTCTGCATAAGGTCTGGGAAGAATCATAATATAAAACCGGAAGGGCCGCAACAGGAATCCCTGCCGAATCCAGGCGCTATGGCCTGAGGAAGCAAAAAGCGCTTTACAAAAAGCCCGCTTTCCCCTATTATGGGTGGCGATGAACTATAGGATTTTGTTCTTGTTTTCCCAAGAGATACGGCAACCAGCCCGGGTATTTACGCTCATACTTAGCGCTATCTGCCTTGCGGGAACGGTCCTTGCCGCGGAACGGTCACATCAGCAAACGACAAAGGTCCATCATCCGTTCCATCCCGGGGAGAAACTTACCTACAACATCAGCTGGTCCAACGTGTTCTCGGCAGGTACCGCGGTCATGGAGGTCAAGAAGGAGAAGGCCGATGACGGTGGGGATGTCCTTCGGTTCATCTCCACGGCCCGCACCACCGGCATGGTGGACAGTGTCTATACGGTACGTGACACGGTCCAGAGCTTCGTCAATTACCTCACGCTCCAAAGCATCTCGTACGACCTGAATTCGAGACACGGCAAGAGGAAAAAGCAGCGCAAGCTGCTATTCGATCATGAGAAGAAGACGGTCACGTACAGCGAAGGCGGTTCTTTACAGACTCTGGACATCCCGGACGATACGCAGGACGCGCTGTCCTCGCTGTATTACATTCGTTCGAAGCCCGAGTTCATCACTGGGAAGGCTATCATGGTCGACATACACGACAGTGGCAAGAACTGGGCCATCGAGGTCCAGGTCCTGGGCCGGGAAAAGATCAAGACGCCGGTGGGGGAGTTCAATACCATTAAGCTCAAGACCTACCCGAAGTACGAAGGGGTGTTCATGCACAAGGGCGAGATATTCATGTGGCTCACCGACGACGATCGCAGGATACCAGTACTCATGAAGAGCACCATTACCATCGGCTCCATCGTAGCGACGCTCACGGACATGAAATTGGGGGATGAAGCGCGATGACCGTATGGACGGAAGCAAAAAAGCTCTCGAAAATCATCGACCGTTTTCCGAAGACCCGCGTCCTTGTTGTGGGGGACGTGATGATGGACCATTACGTTTGGGGAAGCGTTTCCCGCATATCGCCCGAGGCGCCGGTTCCGGTGGTGAACGTGACCCGCGAGACCGTGCTCCTCGGTGCAGCGGCGAACGTGGTGAACAACATCCGGGCGCTCGGCGGTGAGGTCGGCATCTGCGGCGTCATCGGCCACGACGAAGCCGGTAAACAGCTCCAGCATCTTCTGCATGCGCAGGAGATCCCCACCGACGGCCTCATCGTTGAGCCAGGCAGGTCCACGACGATCAAGACCCGCGTCATCGCCCACCATCAGCAGGTGGTCCGCGTCGACCGCGAGACCCGGGAAGGCATCTCCCGGGAGACGCACCGCAGGATCTTCGGACACGTCGCGGAAAGGGCCGGCAACGGTCTCGACGCAATTGTGATCTCGGACTACTGCAAGGGCGTCGTGACGAAGGAACTGGTCAGGGACATCGTGCGGCTGGCGCGGAAACGGGGGATCATCGTATCCGTGGACCCCAAGGTGACCCACTTCGGGATCTACAGCGGCGTCACAGTCCTGACCCCGAACACCAAGGAGGCCTCCCTGGGCGCACGGGTCGAGATCGAGGACGACGCGAGCCTGCTGCGGGCCGGGAAGGCCCTGCTCGCGCGGCTCGCCTGCGATGCGGTGCTGATCACCCGTGGCGAGCAGGGCATGAGCCTTTTCGAGAAAAGTGGACGCATCACCCACATCCCGACGGTGGCGCGTGAGGTCTTCGATGTCACCGGCGCCGGGGATACGGTGATCAGCGCGCTGACCCTTGCCATGGCGGCGGGGGCAAAGATCGCGGACGCGGCGAAGATAGCGAACTACGCCGCGGGGATCGTGGTCGGCGTTGTCGGCACGGCGACCGTTTCTCCCGCGCAACTGAAGCAGCGGATCGCGGATCAGAGGAGGAAAAGGAGATGAAAGGCATCATCCTTGCCGGCGGAAGCGGCACGCGGCTCTATCCCATCACGCGAGGCGTTTGCAAGCAGCTTCTGCCGATCTACGACAAACCGATGATCTACTACCCCCTGTCGGTGCTGATGCTGGCAGGCATCCGGGACATCCTGATCATTTCGACGCCCCTTGACCTTCCTCGGTTCCATGATGTGTTCCGAGACGGCAGCGACCTAGGGCTCCGGTTCTCGTATGCGGAACAGCCGCAGCCCAACGGACTGGCCGAGGCGTTCCTGATCGGAGAGCGCTACATCGGTACGGACGCGGTCTGTCTCATTCTGGGAGACAACATATTCTACGGCCACGGCATGACCGGTCTGCTGGCCAAGGCTGTGAACGACGTAACGGCATCAGGCGGGGCAACGGTCTTCGGTTACTACGTCAAGGACCCTGAGCGTTACGGCATCGTGGAATTCGATGGTCGCGGAAGCGTCCTGTCGATCGAGGAAAAGCCGTCACGCCCGAAGTCCCGCTACGCGGTCACGGGACTGTACTTCTATGACAATGACGTGGTCCGCATCGCCAAGGGCATCAAGCCTTCAGCGCGCGGGGAGCTGGAGATCACGGACGTGAACCGCGAGTATCTTCGCATGAACCGGCTCCGCGTCGAGCTCATGGGCCGGGGATATGCCTGGCTCGATACCGGTACCCACGAGAGCCTGCTCGAGGCGGGTGATTTCATCGCTACCATCGAACGGCGGCAGGGCCTCAAGATGGCCTGTATCGAGGAGATCGCCTTCAATCTTGGCTATATTGACAGGGAACAGCTGCTGAAGGCCGC
>JAAXXJ010000393.1 GCA_013334545.1 Nitrospirota bacterium
CACGAGACTACGGGCTTCCTGGGCGTGGACGCCAAGGGCGACATCCTGAACCATCCCACGGCGATGAAGGACGTGTTTGAGGCGGGGAAGAGGCTGATCGGATAGAAAAGAGGGGAGGGAGCGGGCAGCGCATGGAAATTCCGAAGGCCACCCCGCGTTTGCGGAAGAACCTTCGGGGAGTTCAATGCTTGTTTAATACCCGTGCAGGACAATCGCCATTCCCGGCGCTTTTCTATGTTCTTTTACCGGATATGCCATGCGCCGACGGTCAGGTCCTTTGAAAATGCCCGGGAGGCCTCGCCGATCGGCGCGATGTTCCAGGTCCAGGACGCGTCCGGTCGGGGAAGTTCGAGCCCGAATACCGTTGACCCTCTGCTGATCACCATTCCTTCGCTGTTGCGCTTCACAAACTCATGGTCCGCTACCAGGCAGACGTCGCAGTGCAGGGACTGCAGATAAGCGTAGTGAGTTGCCACGATCCGGCCGCACCATTCATCGACGGCATATTCGTCCAGTCCCCGCATCCGCTGGGAGGCATAGGCGCGAGGCACGACCCAGAGCTGAGAGAGGATGTTCAGGGATACGACCAGGCCGCAGTCCTGCCCGATCCCGGGGACCGATGGAACGGACTCCGGCAAATCGTCGATGCCCTTCAAACCGTTCTGGTAGAGCTGTTCGGCGGTGTTTGTCACGTCCCATTCGATGAAGCTTACATTATGATATGTCCTGATCTGTTTGCGGACCTCGGGAAGGCAGACCACATCCATCAGGACGATCTCGCGGAACATCGATGAGATCTCCGCAAGCGGCACATCGAGCAGGAGCCCGGAGCCGAGGATAACGGCCTTGCTCCTGTTCCGGCACTTCTCAGCCGAGGAAAGGACAAAGTGCCGCGTGGAGGAGGGCCCTGCCCCGCATCTCGATGGCCTCATTGAGATAGCCCATGCGGCGGATAAAAGGCGAGCAGGGGGTTGTGAGGTGGGTGAGGAGGTCAAGAAGCATAGCGGTCATCACAGTTTTATGAGCGGTTCAGTATTTCGTTGTTGTGCAAGCGTAAACGGCATGAGTATCTTCATAACGGTTTGCTGCCTCCCTATTCCAAAAGGTCCTTCAGCCTGGTAAGGTCGCGTAGTACCCACTCGGCATCTTCCTGGAACTTCTGATCTGTCATGTCAGGCTGGCGGAAGAGGGTCAAGGTCAGCTCGCTGCCGCTTCCGTTCGGGATGACGCGCAGGGGCACGTAGATGACCGCACCCGTTGGCAGAGTGACGTAATGATCGAGTACGCCGAGATCGTTCCGCGGGGCGAACCGGATCTCAATTGGACCGTTCTGGGTATTGGCGATCCATTTACCATCGGCATTCTTGATGGATGTGCCGAGACCGGAAGCCCAGCGGGGAAGATTGGCCGGGTTAGCAACAAAGTCATAGACCTCTTGCTGATCGCGGGTGATGGATATACTGATGAGGCGTGTTTCGAAGAGGAGGGGCATTGTGTTTTGGAGAAACACGCGGCTGACGCGCCGCCTTCTAGCGCGTCGCTGTCGAGGCGCCTCGTTAGAACACATCATTCACTGAATCGCACAGTGGAATTAGCGTGGACTAGACATAGAAAACATGATTATTCCACTGAGAACGAGGCCAAGAAAAGCCGCGATGTAAACAATAAATACATTCTTCCGGGGTGTATTAGTTGTGAATCTCCGATAGGTGAGGGCTATTTTGAGTGAGGGCCTATTAATTTCCATATCATATTCAATATGTCCCTGTATTCCCAAGTAGTAAGCCATATAGTATTGGCAAAGCAAGAAGATGAAGAGTGTGGAGCTGAAAGCAAACATATCTAGACGTTCCATCGGCTTTTGGAAAAATGCAACTGTGAAGACACTAAACATCAGTGAAAGCACGATGAGCTGCAGAATGAACAAGCGCTTAAATAATTTGATCTTGATGGCAGTGGTATGGCCGTCATCGTGCACAGGATTGTGGCGATCATTGTCGGCATCCAAGTCCGCCTTGCATAAAGGACAATAGCGAATTGCTTTGCTTATCGAAAATGGACTGCCATATGCCAGGGTTGCTTGGCCCAGATTGCCTGAACAGCGGGGACAGCGTAACGTCTGCGTAACTAAAAATATACAGACAACAAAGATGGGAAGGCCAAACAACGGGATGAGTGGTAACCCATTGCTTTTATCGCTCAAGATAACACCGACAATAGTGAAAGCTAAGCCGGAGTATCCAATCAGCATTATCTTCCGCTTTTTTTGAGTTAGTTCTTGTCGAATCGTCACAGTCATTTACCTCAGGACTAACGAGCCTGTAGAAAAAGTCATTTTGCGAAAGGTTCGCGTTTCTATGTATCGTTGTTGACCTGCTTCGACTGTTCGGATTATTGCCGCGGTTCGGTGATCGGCTGCATTATATCATCGATTCTTGTCCGGCTGTTCATCAATTACTGCTCTTCGCCGACCTTTGTTCTGTTTCTCACGTGAATCCATACCCGTACCGATGCACCTTGAGCAGGTTGTGCACAATACAGTACAGCCGCCACTGGACGCTCACCTTCTTTTTGCCCCGGTGACTGAATCGATCGAGGCCGAGATTGGATCGGATGTCGGCAAACACGGGCTCGACCGTGGCCAGGCGTCGTGCGTACTCGAACTTCCCTTTGAGCGAATCGATCTTCTCCCGCATCTTCTGCGTGAACGTCTTATCCTGCTTGTCGGTCCTGCCCGTGAAATGGGAGAACTGGCGTGTCTCGG
>JAAXXJ010000394.1 GCA_013334545.1 Nitrospirota bacterium
GCCGATCGGGGTTACTTGTTCACCGTATTGAAGTTCCCCGTAGCGTGCTGCAGGGAGGCTTCGATCCTCATGGTTGTACTTTTATTCTAATCATTCGCTGACCCCGCAGCAAGCTACGGAGAATGCGCTCGATCCTGGATGCAGCCGTCACATAATCCTGGGCAACCGTTGATCGCACGGTATAAAACTGCTGATCCCTGCTGGTGAGCGCTACCCCACATTCTGATCCTTCGCGGCGAGCGCATACGATATCCTTCGGCAGCAGGCATCCGTGTACTTCCCCTACGGTCCGGTCAACAGCGGGTGAGCCTCCTTCGGCAGCAGGAGCGACCCTCTGCTCGGCGTCATCAATATACCTTTGCAGTTCCTTTATTCTATTGCTAGGCGAGCCCACGCAGGAAGAGATCAGCACTGTTCTTTTGCACCGATCAGGGGGACCGGTGAGGTCAGAATCTCCAGATCATGAGCACAAGGAAGGCCAGGCTCTTGGCGACCTCGATCCAGCCTGTGGTCTGGAGCCGGACCCTGTAGAGGGTGATCGCCATGACGATATTCTCCACCAGCGGCAGGAGCACGAGGAGAGAGATCACGAACCGTCGATAGACATAAGCTGCAAAAAGAACGTAAAGCGCCGTCAAAATCCGTTCCCGCATCTTTTTGAACAGGACGGTCTTTACCTTGAACACCCCGGCGGTAAAGTAGAGGGCCGTAGCAGCGAAGAGTCTGACATCGACCCCCTGCACGACCAGGAACTTTGCCAGGACCGCCGCAAGGCTCAGGAGCGCGAAGCCGAGCAACTCGGTCAGGACATGGTGTTCGCCGGCATACCGGTTCATCAGCAGGTAGGCCGCGGGAACAATGAGGAGCGGGAGGATCTGGGACAGGTTCCCGGCGAAAAGTGCGAACAGTATCACGGACGCGGCTGCAATCTGCCCGAGAAAGACGCCGAGGTGCTTTCGCACCGACGGCTGTCGCGTCCACTTCATGTATGCCTGCTTGGAGTTGATCAGGAGGCCGAGGGCGATGAAGAGCGGCAGGGCCTGCCACGGGAGCTCACGGGTTACGCCCAGGCCGATGAGGAACGCGACGGTCAGCACGCTCCAGGAGCCGTATTCTTTGAGGAGGTATCCTTTGCCCTCAGGTTTCATGGACAAAGTATAGCATCAGGCGGCAAAGAACGATATGAGGGAAATCATAAGCACCGCTGTCTGAAAAGGAATGATAACTGCGCAGTGGCAGCTGTTCAGGTCCCGGGCGCCTGCGACTCCCCGCGGTAATATCTATCCACGGGATGATTTTTTAAAACCCCCAGTACACACCGATTCCGTAGTAGTTGATCCGCATATTCTCCGTATAGAACTGTCCATGCGGATTGAATCCCTTATACCCCTCGAGCATGACCCGGATGTACCGGTGCCCGCCGGGAGGATCTCCCCTGAACTCAAGACCTGCCGCGAAGGACGCATTGACGGCCCAATGATGTTCCTCGGTGCTTTTGAGGTCGAGCCCTGCCACCGGGGTCCCCCGTCCCCAGACCGGCGATGATCCGTAATATTCTATGCCGGCCTGCGCCGTCAGCGTCTTCAGATCGTGCGGTTCCTTGCGAACAATCACCTCGCCGCCGACATATCCTCTCCACTCGTTCGGTTCATAGGACGCCATCACGCTCAGCGCTTCGTAGGAAAACTCCACCCGCTGCGGATTTGCATGCAGTAAATATTCGTCTCCCAGATGGGAACTCTGATGGTAGAGGAACGCCCGGTAGGACAGCGTCCCCCTCCGGTAGGAAAATGGAACGCCGGCAAAATAATCTGTGTTCAGGAGGTCCTTCGACGAAGTATCGAGATTGAACTGCGCCAGCAGCCCTCCATCGAAGCTCACTTGCCATCCCGAGCCGTCCACCGGATTGACAGCGCGATACAATCCGAACGACTCGCCTACGCCGACCGAGGAGATATTGACGGTCTCGGTGGAATAATCATACCGGTGGTAGCTGACGTAAAATCGTGGCTGCTTCAGGTCCGCAATAAGCGGTTTGAACAGGTCGCCGACAGGGAGAAAGGTGGTTTGTATGGAAGGCCGTTCGCTGGTGTCCTGATCCGATCGATCGTTCCCGGAGGATGCCTGCCCCGGGGTGACCAGGAGAAGCGCCTGCACAAGGACTGCGAAGAACCATGGGAGCCAATGCTTGCTCATGGGGAGGGTAGCGCTTGACGGGCAATGCCACTAGTGGGAAAGGACGCCCGGCAAGCCCCCTCCGTCGAACGGGTAAGGCGACAATGCCCCGCAGGGTCCGTTAGAGGATTCCGATCAGGGAGGCCCGGGCGAAGTCCAGGACGCCCGAGGGATAGACGCCGATGACGATGACGGCGGTGACCGAGATCGCCAGGGCCAAGGCCAGTGCCGGGGACTGCACCAGGCTGAACTCCTGCTTTGGCTCGTACATGTACATCAGCATGATGACCCGGAGGTAGAAGTATGCGCTGATGGCCGAGAACAGGACGCCCACGACCGCAAGCCAGATCATGCCGGCCTGGACCGCGGATTTGAAGATATAGAACTTGCCGACGAACCCCGCCATGGGAGGTATGCCGGTGAGCGAGAACAGGAAGATGAGCATGAGGAACGCCGCGGTCTTGTTGGTCTTTCCCAGGCCGGCGAAGTCCGCGATTTCCTCGCCCCGCGCGCCGGACCTTCGGAGCATGATGACGACACCGAAGGCCCCCATGTTCATGACCGCATAGATCAGG
>JAAXXJ010000093.1 GCA_013334545.1 Nitrospirota bacterium
GAGCTTTTCCCGGTAGGGTCTCCGGGGACTGACCAGCCTGCTGAAGACCAGCATGCCGACGCCGACGGCAAGGCCGACGAGGATAAAGATTGCGACTGGAAGAAAATGTCCCGGAAGATAGGATCCAGGAGTCATGGCCACTCCCTCGCTTCAGTATTAAATTTTAATTAGCAGATGTTGTGAAACGCAGGCATGATAAGATAATGCAATTTTTTTGTCAAGCGAAACGTTACGAAAAGTTATGAGGATGCTAATTGTCTTAATTATCGCCTACGGGCACTCCATAAGCAAAACTTATCAACCTATAAATGCAGAAAGACCCTCTTCGCAACTTGCATGACCGCGGCGAATGCCGTAAAATACAGTGAAAAAATTACGCGCGAAAGATAAGCCATGGACCCCTACACACGAGAACACCTGCTTTCCTTTTACAACTTCCATCTGAAGCAGTTCGGCGATCGCCCCGAGGCGCTCCGCTGGACACCGCAGGGCCAGCTCCGGCGGTACCACGCCCTGGCCGAGATCTCACCTCACTTGAACAACGCGAGCATTCTCGATTACGGCTGCGGCACCGGCGATTTTTACCGGTTCCTGAAGCGCCGGGGGCTCGATGTACGCTACACCGGAGTGGATATCAACGAGAACTTCATCGAACTCGCGAAAAAGAAATATCCCGAATGTTCTTTCCACGTCATGGACGCTTCGGAGGACCGGCTGGAGGGATTCTTCGACTTCATCGTCATCTGCGGCGTGTTCAACCTGCGAGTCCCGGGCGTCGCGGAGGACATGAAGGAAGCGCTGGTCACGCTGTTCAAGCACTGCAATAAGGGCCTGGCGCTGAACTGCCTGTCGTCCCACACGCCGATCAAGGACCCGGAGCTGAATTACACGTCGCCTGAGGAAATGGTCCGGTTCACCCTCGAGAACCTCTCCCCCTACTTTGCCCTCCGCCACGACCGCGTGCAGGACGACTTCACCCTCTATATCTATACCGGACTGAACGCAGTAGAATTGTGATGGACGGGCCTTACGAACATCACGAGCAACAGAACGCCGATATGGTAGAGCATGCCCAGTTCTCCTTTCCCTCGGACTTATCACTATTCTCTCTATATATCTAACAGAGTATGGATGGACAAGAGTTTCCGGCCAGAGGATAGATAGTACAACAGGTAGTTCTATCAAGAGGAACATCTCCCCGAGATGACAAAAGCCCGTCCCGGATGTTCCCGGAACGGGCCTGTGAATGCGTTCTCGTTTCTGGTTGTACCGCTACCCCTCTTCGTCCTGCTCCTGTTCCTCGCCGTTGAACGGCCCCTTGATGCCCAGTTCCCTGATCTTCTTCCGGAGCGTATTGCGGTTGATGCCGAGGAGGCTCGCCGCCCGCACCTGGTTCCCCTCGGTCTTCCGGAGCACGTGAGTGATCAGCGGCTTCTCGACGCGCTGCATCACCAGGTCATAGATATCGCCCTGGTCCAGGCCGCCCAGCCGCTCCACGAGGTCCGCGAGCTTCTCCTCAAGGAAGCTCTCGAACGAGATGGTCACGCCCTGGCCCGGCCTGAAGACCTGCGGCGGGAGCGCGTCGGGGAAGATCTTGTCGCCCTGGGCGAGCGTCACAGCGCGCTGGACCGCATTCTCGAGCTCACGCACGTTCCCCGGCCAGTCATAGGCGCGCAGGGCCTTGAGCGTCTCGGGCGTGAAGGACTTTGCGGTCACGCCCTTCCCCTCGCGGTACTTCCGGAGGAAGTGCTCGGCCAGCGGGACGACATCGTCCTTCCGTTTCCGGAGCGGCGGAATATTGATCTGAATCACGTTCAACCGGTAGAAGAGGTCCTCGCGGAACCGGTTCTCGCGAACCATCTTCTCGAGGTTGTGATGGGTCGCGGCGATCACGCGCACATCGGTCTTGATGGGCTCCGTCCCTCCCACGCGCTCGAACTCCCGTTCCTGAAGCACCCGCAGCAGCTTGCCCTGGAGCGAGAGGCTCATGTCGCCGATCTCGTCGAGGAAGAGCGTGCCGCCGGCAGCGGCCTCGAATTTCCCCAGCTTGCGCGCCACGGCGCCGGTGAAGGATCCCTTCTCATGCCCGAAGAGCTCGCTCTCGAGGAGCTCCGACGGGATGGCAGCGGAGTTCACCGCCACGAAAGGGCGGCCCGCGCGCTTACTGTGATAGTGTATGGCCCGGGCAACCAGTTCCTTCCCGGTGCCGCTCTCGCCGTGGATGAGCACGGTGGCGTCGCTCTCGGCCACGCGGCCGATGGTCTTGTAGATCTCCTGCATGGCCGGCGTGCCGCCGACAAGACCGCCCTCGTATTTCTCCCGCACCTCAGCCCGGAGCGTGTCCACCTCCTGGCTCAGGTGCCGCACTTCCAGCGCCTTTCTTACCAGGATGTTCACTTCGTCGAGGTCGAAGGGCTTGGTGATGTAGTCGTAGGCGCCGCGCCGCATGGCCTCGATGGCGTTCTGCATCGTGCTCTGGGCCGTCATGATGATGACCGAGACGTTCCGCCCTTCCTTCCGGACCTTCTCCAGGGCGTCCAGCCCGCTCATGCCAGGCATGCGGATGTCCATGAGCACGACAGCGATGTTCCCGTCCTGCAGGCGCTCAAAGGCCTCGGCTGCGTCCTTGGCGAGCACGGTCTCGAGACCGTCCTTCTCCAGGGCCTTCTTCAGCACCCACCGGACGCTCTCCTCGTCGTCTACTATGAGAATACGGTCACTCATTATTAATCGTTGCCTTGTGACGTTCGTCTGTATAGATATGCATCCGCACTAGTGCGGAGTGCGGAGTTCGGAGTGCGGAATAAAGCACTCTTTCTCACGGTAGCAACTACTTCTTCCTGGCAGTTCGTATAGATGATACGGCTATCGCCAGCAGCTCATCGGCTTCTTTCATTAAAGCCTGGACCATTTCCTTCTTCACAGCGCCTGCATCTGCGAGAAGTTCCATCCAGAATATACATTCATCTGCTTCTTCCTCAACTATCCCCATCTTGGAGATAAAATCCGCCGCAGACCTCGCTCTACATGCGGCACGATAATTGGCACCAACAGATGTCCCTGACCGAAGCAACTGCTTTCCTATCACATCCGTCGTTCTCCCCTTCGGAAGCGCCTCTACCAGCCTGATAATGCGCAAAGCGAATGTTTTCGTGCGCTCCTTCAGATTATTGTGCTTGGTTTTCATTCCACTCCGCATTCCGCACTTGTTCCCTTACACCGCACTCGCCACTCCGCACTCTTTTCACGCTGCCAGCGGCAGGTACACGCTGAAGGTCGTCCCCTCCCCTTCGCGGCTCTCGACCCGGATGGTCCCGAGGTGCTCCTGCACAATCTGGTACGAAAGCGCCAGCCCCAGGCCCACACCCTTGTCCTTGGTGGTGAAGAACGGCGCGAAGATATCCTGCAGGTGCTCCTGCCTGATGCCGGGGCCGGTGTCGCTTACCTTCACCACCATGAGGCGGTGCTTCCTGCCGTCGGCCTGGACGCTCGTGAACAGGTCGGACATGCGCGTGACCACGGTGAGCCTGCCGCCCGACGGCATCACCTCCACGGCGTTCTTGATGATGTTCAGGAACACCTGCATGAGCTGGTCCTGGTTCCCGATCACGTCGGGCAGGCTCGGATCGTATTCCCGGGTGAGCACCACATTGTTCTGACGCGCGGTCTCCTCGTTCAGCAGGAGCGCGCGGTCCAGGATGCTGTGAACGTTGAATCCTCCCCGCTCCCGGGGGCTCACCCGGGTGAAGTCGAGGATCCCCTCGAGCACGCTGTTCAGCCGGTCCGCCTCCTTCAGGATCACGTCGAGATATTCGATGAGGCTGCCGCCGGCCGCGTCCCGGAGCTCGGACTTCAGGAGCTGCGCAGCGCCGCGGATGCCGACAAGCGGGTTCTTGATCTCATGGGCGATGCCCGCCGCGATCTGGCCGATCGCCGCGAGCCGGTCGGCCCGACGCATGCGGTCCTTCAGGTCCCGCACGCCCCGCTGGTCGCGGACAGAAAGGATGACGCCCTGCGGCCGCCCTTTCTCATCGGCGAGAATGCTGCTCACCAGCCCGACGGGGAGCGGCTCGCGGTGACGGGCAGCAAGCTCGGCCTCGTAGTCGGAATAGGACCGCCCTGTTGCCAGGGTCTTCTCGATCTGCGAGACCACTGCAGGATTCTCGCCAAGGACGGCACGGGCCTGCTTCCCGAGAGCGTCCGCCGCGGCGATGCCGGTCATCTCCTCGATGGCGCGGTTCCAGATGAGAACGTTCCCGGCCTCATCGGCCACCATGACACCATCGACGATCCCCGAGAGGATGTCGGCGGTGAGATCCCTAAAGGGCGGTGTCAGACCTTGCATAACGTATTGATAGCACAATATATTTGAGTATTCAAGGTAATTTATGCTATAGTCCCGGCAATTGCGGATATGACCCTAAGATCCTTCTCCGCAGAACGATCCTGTATTCAATCCTGTATCCGAAATTCGCAATCCGAAATTATTATGTTCGATCTTCGCTTGATATTCGTTGCACTTGTCTGGGGCGTCAACTTCCCGGTGATCAAGCACGCCCTTACTGATTTTCTGCCGCTCAGCTTCACGGTCGTCCGGTTCGCCCTTGCGGCTGCCGCACTTTTCGGCGTGATGGCGCTGCGGGGGGAGCGTTTCGCCGTCGCCCGCCGGGACCTGCCGGCCCTCGCCGCCCTCGGCCTCACGGGCATCACGTTCTACAACCTTCTGTTCATGAAGGGCCTGCAGCTCACCACCGCATCCCATTCGGCCCTCTTCATCTCCATGTCTCCGCTCTTCGCGGCAGTGTTCCAGACCCTCCGGGGCAGGGAGCGGCTGAGGGCTTCGCTCATTCTCGGCATGCTGCTCGCGACCGCAGGCGCCTACTGCATCATCCGGAGCACCCACGGCGAGATCCATTTCGGCATGGCGACCGTCACCGGGGACCTGCTGACCATCGGCGCATCGGTCCTCTGGGCCCTCTACACGGTCCTGGCCGCCCCGCTGCTCGAGCGCTACCCGCCCGTAACGGTCACCGCCTGGAGTGTAGCCGCCGGTACCGTGCTGCTCCTGCCTGCCGGCGCCGGGGAACTTGTGCACCAGTCCTGGGGCGCTGTCCCGGCAGGCTCGTGGGCTGCTCTCGGATTCGCAGCCCTGGTCGGCGCGGCGGCGGCCTATGTCCTCTGGTACGAAGGAGTGAAGCGCATCGGCGCTATACGCACCATCGCCTATCACTATCTCGTCCCCTTCATTGCGGTGCTCGTTTCGGCCCTCTTTCTCGGTGACGCCGTCGAGCCCCTTACCATTGTCGGAGGCGTCGCGATCATCGGCGGGGTCGCTCTCGTGCAACGGCCACGCACGACCTAACCCACTGGCGCTAAGCGCTCTCCGTCCCCTGTTCCCGTGTCACCGCGTCCTTCGTCGGTTCGTCAGTGCGTGTACCCAGCCTCGCCGTGCTGGCTGATGTCGAGCCCTTCGATCTCCTCATCCTTGGCGACCCGCAGGCCCATCGCCTTATCGATCACCTTGAACAGGACCATGCTGACCGCGAAGGAGTAGGCAGCAATAAGCAGCACCGCGCCCGCCTGGATGGCGAGCTGGCGGGGGTTGCCGAAAAAAAGTCCGTTCGACCCGCCGGCATTGATGGCCGTCGACGCGAAGACGCCCGCCATGACCGTGCCGAGCATGCCACCGACACCATGCACGCCGAAGGCGTCGAGCGAATCGTCGTACCGGAACTTCACCTTGGCGTTCAGTGCCGTGTAGCACAGCAGGCCGGCGCCGGCGCCGATGGCAAGGGCCGCCATGGAGCTCACATAGCCCGCGGCGGGAGTGATCGTGGCAAGACCGGCGATGGCTCCGGTGGCAGCGCCGAACATGGTCGGTTTCCCGCGGTAATACCACTCCACCAGGGTCCAGGTCAGGGTCGCCGCGACCGCTGCCGTATGGGTCGTCACGAACGCGACCGCGGCAAGGCCGCCAGAAGACAGGGCGCTGCCGGCGTTGAAACCGAACCAGCCGAACCACAGGATGCCGGCACCGAACACGGTCAGCGGAAGATCATGGGGCGGCATGGACTCCTGCAGAAAGCCCTTCCGTTTTCCGATGTAGAGCGCTGCGGCCAGCGCCGAGAATCCCGACGTGGCATGGACCACGATGCCTCCGGCGAAGTCCAGCACGCCCAAGCCTTTCATCCAGCCGCCTGCGCCCCAAACCCAGTGCGCCACCGGGTCATAGACGATCGTGGTCCAGGCCAGGGAGAAGACAAGGTAGGTCGAGAACTTCATCCGCTCAGCGAACGCACCGCTGATGAGCGCCGGCGTGATGACGGCGAACATCATCTGGTAGGCCATGAACGCGAGATGCGGCACCGTGGCTGCGTAGTCGGCATTCGGAGCGGTCCCGACGCCCGCAAGACCGGCCCAGCTGAGGTTGCCGATCAGGCCGTTCACGTCGGGTCCGAAGGCAAGTGAATATCCGAAAAGCACCCACTGCACGCTCACCAGGGCAATGGCGATGAAGCTGTGCATGATGGTGCCAAGCACGTTCTTTCTCCGCACCATGCCGCCGTAGAACATGGCGAGCCCCGGCGTCATGAGCATCACGAGCGCTGTCGAGATAAGTATCCACGCCGTGTCTCCCGTGTCGATCTTGCCCGCAGCATCGCTTGCCCGAGCCAGCCCTGGACCCATAACAGCGGCGAAGGCGCCGGAAGTCATGATGAATGATGATACGTTCCTCGAACGCGGCATGTTAGTCGTTCCTCCTTCTCCTCGAATTCAGGATTGCTGCAACGTGCTAAAAAATAAGCAAGGCACGTGCCAATGACCTGTGCAAGACGACCGAGGAACGAATATATTGAAAGAATTGATTTATGCACCATGAACAAGCAAATGGGAGCGGAATACTCAGGGAAGTGATGATGCAATAGTAGTCATGTGCATAAATAGTGACCAGCGTAAGGGAAAAAACGTGCAGAGGACGGCGACGGTTCTCGCCGCCGTCCCCCCTCACGATCAATCTAAATCGCTGAATCACCCTTTTCGCCGGTCCGGATGCGGATCACTTCCTCGACCTTGGTGATGAAGATCTTGCCATCACCGATCTTGCCGGTCTTGGCTTTCTCCATGATGGTCGCCACAACCTTTTCTGCGATGGCGTCCGCTACAACGATCTCGAGCTTCACCTTGGGAATGAAGGCAATATCGTATTCCGCGCCGCGGTAGAGCTCCACGTGGCCTTTTTGTCTGCCGAAACCCTTCACCTCGGTCACGGTCATGCCCGCTATGCCGATGGCGTTCAGCGCATCCTTCACATCGTCGAGCTTGAACGGCTTGATGACCGCCTCTATCTTTTTCATGATGATACCTCCGTTTTAAGGGAACCACGGGTCCCTCCTGCGTCGGGACACACAGATGAACACGGGTTGGGATCTTGCTCCTTGTCGTGCTTTACCGTGTGTCCGCGAAGCGGACCAGTGGTTACTCCGATTTGACGTTTATGAATTGTACGCCCGTTCGCCGTGCTGGGTCTCATCGAGCCCGATCGTCTCCTCTTCCGTGTCGACCCGAAGACCCACAATTGCCTTGATGATGAAGAAAATGATCGCCGTCATGATGCCGCTGTATGCCACCGTCGCCAGGACCGCCACGGTCTGCGTCCAGAGCTGGCCCGGATTCCCGTACAGGAGGCCCTTGCCGAGCTCGTTGACCGAAGGGTCGGCGAACACGCCGGTCAGGAGAGCGCCGAGGGTCCCGCCGATGCCGTGGATGCCGAAGGCGTCGAGCGTGTCGTCATAGCCGAGCATCGGCTTCAGCTTCGCCACGGCATAGAACGGGATGACCCCTGCCGCGATGCCGATCACGATGGCTCCGGTGATGTTCACGAACCCGGCAGCCGGGGTGATGGCGACGAGCCCGCCCACCGCGCCGGAGGCAAGGCCGAGGACCGTGGGCTTGCCGGAATGCATCCATTCCGTGAACATCCAGGCCAGCGCCGCGACGGCTGCCGCCGTGTTGGTATTGATGAACGCCGCGCCGGCGAGCCCGTTGGCCGCGAGCGCCGATCCGGCGTTGAAACCGAACCACCCGAACCACAGGAGACCCGCGCCGGTCACGACGAGCGTAAGGTTGCCCGGCATGATCGCCTTCGCATGGCGCTTTCCGAGGATGAGTGCGCCCACGAGCGCCGCGATGCCCGCGTTCACATGGACCACCGTGCCGCCGGCGAAGTCAAGCGCTCCCATCTTCGCCAGGAACCCGCCTCCCCAGACCCAGTGAGCCACCGGGAGGTAGACCACCGTGAACCAGAGCACCGAGAAGAGGATCCATGCAGAGAACTTCATGCGTTCGATGTACGCGCCGCTCACCAATGCCACGGTGATCGCCGCGAAGGTGAGCTGGTACACAATGAAGATGTACTCGGGGATCGTCTTCGCCAGGTCGGAGATGCTGTTAGGCCCGACACCCTTGAGCATCATCTTCGATGCGTCACCGATGAAGCTGCCGATGTCGCCGACGAAGGAAAATGAATACCCGTAGACGACCCAGAGCACGCTCGCGATGGCGAAGGTCACGAAGGTCATCGCCATGGTGTTCAAGGCGTCCTTGGTCTTGGCCAGTCCGCCGTAAAAGAGCGCCAGGCCAGGGACGGACATGAGCATGACAAACGCCGTCGCCACGATCATCCATGCCGTGTCGCCCGTGTCGATCTTGGGCGGGGCCGGCGCAGCTGCCGCGGCAGCCGGTGCAGGGGCAGCGGCCTCCTCTGCCGCGACCAGGACGGGCGCGGCCATGACCGCGATCGCCAGGACGAGCAATACAACGCTTACTGTCTTCCTCCATATGCTTTTCATGTTCTTGAACCTCCTTCAGGATTTCTCTATTTCCTGTACATCAATGAGATCGATATCGCATTGGCTATGCCAGTGTGATGGAAATACGGTACTATTTTGATTAATCATACTTTATTTTCATTATTCGGTTTTCACACACTACATTTCTACTCTCTCTAAATGCCCATCTGCCTATTTTTTAAGCCACACATCTGACCGACCATCATTCTTTAATTACTTCCCGGCCTGCCTCAAATCGGGCAGGCCGGGCATTCATCCTTACAGGTCGAGATCGATGTCAACCTGGAACGTGTAGGTGGGCTTGAAGTCGCTCCGGTTCCAGTCGTTCATGCCGAAGATCACGCCCACGTTCGGTGCGAACTTCCAGGCCAGGCCGTAGCTGAGCGCGCCGTAGTAGTTCTCGCCGCCCTGGTAGTCGATAGCCACCCAGAGCTTGTCAGACACCTCAGAGATGGTCCGGTCCCACGATGCCAGCACGCCCGTTTCATCCTTCTTGCCGTTCTTGTCGAGCAGCATCTTGTCGTTGCCGCTGTAGTAGCCAAGCGAGAACCGGCCAGCCTTGCCCAGGGTTTTCGCCAAGAGCCCGTAGACGATGTTGAAGTCCGTGCCCCATCCCGCATCGGTCGTGTACTTCTTGGTCCCGAAGTCATAGCCGCCGACCGCAATCGCCGGCGCTCCCTTGAACAGCGCGTCCTCGGGCATGCCGAGCTTGGCGTTGAAGTAGAGCGGCGCCTTGTCGGGAATGTCGGCGCCGTAGGCCCGCTGGTCGATGCCTATTTCCATCTGGACCTTCTCGGACGGCAGCACGCCGATGGTCAGCCCGTTGTTGATGACGTTGTACTCCCTGCCGTCAGCATTTATCGCTGCCGGGCTGTTGCCCCTATCCTTGATGTACTGGTCGAAACCGAAATGCAGCTTCTTGAACGGCTGGATGTCCGTGGACGGTATCCAGATCTGCGTTGACGGCGTGGCGAACGCCGCGGTGCCGGTGAGCAGCACCAAAACGAGTACCAATGCTATCTTCTTCATGATACGATCCTCCTCGAGTCCCTGTAAGGGTTTATTTTGCCTGCGCTGCAGGCGGTGATGCAAATGATGAACGGCCTCCGGAGCCCTTCTTCAGCAAATTGTTTCTCGAACAACTTCCTTGCAAGACCTTATAGCAAGGCATGTGCCACTTTTCCGAACGATGGCATTACACAATGATATCAATGGATTCCCTACGATTAATCACCGGGAA
>JAAXXJ010000395.1 GCA_013334545.1 Nitrospirota bacterium
CCATCAGCAGCGTCCCGACGAAGGCCGTCAGGATCGTGGCCACCATGGACGGCCCGAAGGGTATCCCCGCCGCCTCAAGTACCTTGGGATTCACGATGATGATGTAGGCCATGGTCATGAAGGTCGTGGTACCCGCGATGGCCTCCTGCCGGACGGTGGTACTGTGCTCTTTAAGACGGAAATATGCTTCAAACATTATTCACCTCAATAGCTCCATCACCTTCAGGACAGCAGCGAGCCCGCGCACCGTATCTTCAAAAAACTCCACCGGAAAGTTGATCTATATTGAGCAGCATTCCACAATGATCTGCGGAAGTTTGAGGTAGTGTTTATCGGTCGTGATGAGCTTGAGGCCATGCTGCATCGCCGAAGCGGCGATCCAGATGTCATTGGTGGGGATCGGCGTGCCCTGTTCGCGCAGATAAGCGAATATCGCTGCGTAGCGCTCTGCGGTCTCCTCGTCAATATCGCGGAACCTCACCCGTGATGAGGCCAGGAATTCCCGGAGCACCGATTCGTTCCGCGCCCTGTGCTTGCCCATCAGGAAACCCGCGCGCAGCTCCCCGAGCACTACCGGAGTAAGCGTGATCTCGTCAGCCCCCTGAAGCGCCCGCACCACTTCCTCATTGCCGCGCAGGAAGACGGAGAATGCCGACGTATCAAGGGCTACTTTGTTCTTTTCCATAGCCCCTCGTCGATCTTCCGCTGGGCGTCAAGCGCCTTGTCGAATTCCGCAGCCTCTTCCTTCGCCCAGAGCCCGGCAAGGTGGTCAAGATCGTGATACTGCACCGGCGTCTTCTTTTCCGTCGCGGCTGTTCCCGCACCCCGTTCGAGCAGCGACACCAGCGCCTTGTTCAAGCTGGTCTTCTTGCGGGCAGCCTCTTTTTTCACCGCTTTCTGCACATCGACCGGAATGCCTCTGATCGTTATTTGCTTCATTGTTCACACCCCCATGATTCGCTATCGACTCACTATGAGTCATTATTGCATCGTCATGGTCGAAGGTCAAGCTGTTTTTTTTATCGGTTCTCCGATCCTACAGCTCTTTCAGCAGCACTTCCTCAACTGGCCGCCGGTCCGCCTTTCCACCCTTTCCTGCGGGATGGCCGAGCGCGACGACAGCCACCAATTCCATATCGTTCGACAGGCCACACAACTCCCTAACTTCCTTCGCGCTTTTCAGGATCTCGCCCAGCCAGACAGCGCCAAGCCCCAGGCCATGCGCTGCCAGCAGCAGGTTCTGGAGGCAGGCGCCCATGGACTGGTGGTCCTTCACCTCGTGGTACATGGCGGTCTTGTCGAGAAAGACAATGATGCAGGCTGCTGCTTTTTCAATGATATGGCTGTACCTGGTGAGTTGGACGAGTTTCTGGAGGGTTGTTCTGAATCCAGGAGCGAGCGCATTCCCCGCAGCGACTCGACTGAGCTCGCCGAAGTCTTGCTGTGGGGCTAGTGAGCGATTAGGATAAATAGTATTACCCTGAGGATCGGAGCTTCCCTGCGGCGGGCCGCAGGGAGCGACAATGGTGACGAAACGCCAGGGCTGGTTGTTCCTGCCCGACGGCGCCATGGTCCCGAGCCGGATGATCTCCCGGAGCTGTTCCCGGATGATTGGTTGATCGGTTATGGGTTCGAATGCTCCTGCGGGTCTGCAATCCTTCGAGAAGTTCCATGATGATTCCTCCTGAGACAAACTCTCTGACTCGGATTATGGAACGGCGTTTCTTGACACTGAGGACACTGACACTTCAGGATCATGCTCTTTCATAGCCGTTCTCAGAGTCTTCAGTGTCAAAGACGGTTGCCGTTGTATTTATCCGTGACCTCTGTGCCTCTGTGTGAAAAATGGCTCTCTCTACTATTGAATTACACGTCTTCGCATCAACCGGAACGGCACCGGTGCGAGGGCCGCGGCCACGACCACGATCCAGACAATGCTGCCGATGACGGCCGTGACATGCCCGGCAGCGAAGGAACGGCAGATCGTGACAAGATGGTAGAGAGGCGTGAACCAGGCGATCCCTGCAACTGCCCTGGGCAGCGTCTCCACGGGAAAGAAGATGCCCGAGAAGAGAAAGAGCGGCGTCATGAAGAGCGTGTAAAAGTAACTGAACGAGTCGATGCCCGGCACCAGCGCCGTGGTGATCATCGAGACCTCGGCAAAGATCAGGCCGCACAGGAAGATCATGGGGACCGAAAGCAGCAGAAGAGGCGAGTCCACGAGCCCGAAGAGGGCAACGACGATCATGATGGTGAGCCCGTAGATGACGCTCTTGACCGCCCCCCAGATGAGCTCGGCAGCGACCAGGTCATCAATGTTCACCGGCGTGGCGAGGATGGCGTCGAAGGTCTTCTGGAAGGTCATCCGGATGTAGGTGCCGTAGGTGCACTCGTACACGGCCGCGAACATGGATGACGAGGCGATGATGCCCGGCCCGATGAACTTGATGTAGGACTGCCCGTTGATGTCATGCACGAAGATGCCGAGCCCCATGCCCATGGCCACGAGGTACAGGACCGGCTCGATGAAGTTTAGGGCAAAGCTCGACTTGTAGAGCTTGGTGTACACGGTCCAGTGCCGCTGAAGGACCCGCCAGGCGTGCCTAATCTGCAAGGTTCCTCCCGGTGAGCTTCAGGTAGACGTCCTCGAGGTTTCCGCCGTGCTCCGCGATCAGTTCCTGTGGCGAGTCCACGGCCACGATCCTGCCCGAGTCCATGATGGCGACGCGATCGCACAGCCGC
>JAAXXJ010000396.1 GCA_013334545.1 Nitrospirota bacterium
GCGCGACCCCGCGTCGGGCGCCCTCGACCTCGCGGGGCTGCGCCGGCACGTGTTCGCAGCCCTCGACGGCCTCACCCAGCCGGACGCCGTCGTGGCGAGCGCCGACGGCACGATGCTCTTCACCGCGAGCGCCCTCGACAACGTGGTCGCAGCCTTCGACCGCGACGCGACCAGTGGGCGGCTCCGCCTGCGCGCCAGCCACCGCCTCTCGATCGGCGCCGACAGCGGGTTGATCGAGAGGATCTGCTTGATTGGGTCCGGTCCAACCCGCCGACTGTCTGGGAAGCTTTTGTAGATTCCGGCAGCACTCCCGAACCCATCATTGTCCGCAGGCCGCGCCCTGGCGATCGTTTCCAACCGTTGGGCATGCAAGGGCATACGATTAAGCTGTCCGATTTCTGGACTAACCGCAAGCAGCCTCGCCGGGCGCGAGCAGCGGCATTGCATTGCCCTCCTGCCATTCGGCCAAGTAGACGCCGGTCGCATCGATCACCTCGAGGTAAAAGAGCTTGGAGATATCCGACATCCCATTCAAGGGGCCCATTGCCGGCATACGGGTCGGCAGCAATCACCGACATTACCGCCAATGCCCGGTAATAATCCTTCTGCGGCAGTTTATTTAATTCTTTTTGGAATTCGTGAGCATCCTTAAAGGATTCATAGACTGAGGCGTAGCGGATATAGGCGACCTGATCGACCTTCTTTAGGTTTTTCATAACTACCTGTCCGATTTGCCGAGAAGTAATTTCCGTATCTTTTAATCTCTGTAAATCTCTTTCAATTGAGTGGATTAATTTTTTAAAGCGATCATCAGTGATTGGTCTTTTTTCACAAGATTTCTTTAACCCATTGACCATTTTTTCGCGACTGTACCCTTCGCGACGACCGTCACGTTTTACAATCACTAAATCAAGTAATTCTATTTCTTCATAAGTTGAAAAACGAAAGCTACATTTTAAACATTCGCGACGACGGCGAATAGACAAGCCATCGGGCGCGACGCGGGAGTCAACAACCTTGGTATCATCATGACCGCAGAACGGACACCGCATACGCTGACCCCCTAGATCTTGTCTAGGTGAAAGACTATCACTCAAGATATAGGGCATCAACGGAAAACGCATAACAAATCGAGGATTTCGCATCTACTGCTGTTATCTCTTCAGTGCGAGGCGATTCTCTATCGAACTAGCAGGTACCTGTACGGTGCTACCGGCAAGAAGCATCTTCTCTCCGAGCGAATTGACGCGGATGAGTAAATCCACCGTTTCTTCGGTACGGAGTCCGGGGGCCGGGTACTTCTCGGCAAGTCCCCATATGGTGTCGCCCTGCTGCACCGAGATGGTGACGAGTGCTGGGCTTTCTAACCTATGGGGAATCCCAGTGATGGTGGCACCGACGACGAGCAGAACCAGGATCACCAGAACGAGAGCGGTATCCAAGTGCGCTTTCCATCTATGCCCACGGCGTCGGTGATGCGCGCTCGTTCGTGATGCGGACCGCCGTCCGGACTGGTTGATGTCGACCCCGCTTGCGTAGATCATTGCGATTCCCCTTCTTGCTTACGAATCAGGCTCACTCACCGTAGCAGTGGACTCTGACATCGTATTCACAATATCGAACACCTGTGCGTACATATAGTAAACGAACAGGTGTTCGGTTTACAAGAGATAATCGAACGCATGTTTGCACGCACGGAGATGAGCGGAGTACACTAGCTCGAAAAGATCTTCGATCAGAAGAGGGCTGAGAAATGACCTATCAGCGCGAGCTGAGCAAGCGGCAGCAGCAGATAATCGATTTCATCAGGTCTGAGATACATCGGTGTGGCTATCCTCCGAGTGTCCGCGAGATCGGCGAAGCGGTCGGCCTCTCCTCGTCTTCTACCGTGCATTCTCATCTTGCATCCTTGGAGGCAAAGGGTTTCATTCGACGTGACCCGTCGAAGCCGCGAGCGCTGGAGGTTCTGGACTTTCGCGAAACCGAGCGCGGAATCGACGCCAGCGCCATTCGGATGGTGCCGGTTCTGGGACAGGTGGCCGCAGGTCAGCCCATCATGGCTGCCGAGAACATCGAGCAGACCATGCCATTGCCTGCGGAAATGGTGGGTGACTCAACCTTCATCCTTAGAGTACGCGGCGATTCGATGATTGAAGCCGGCATTCTGAACGGCGACTTCGTAGTCGTTCGCCAGCAGACTACCGCCAACAACGGTGACATCGTTGTTGCAATGATCGATGACGAGGCCACGGTGAAGACGTTCTATAAAGAGGCGGACCGTGTTCGCCTGCAGCCGCAGAACAGCACTATGGAACCCATTTACACGCGCGACATAATGCTTCTCGGCAAGGTGGTTGCGCTGCTCAGGAGATTGTGAGCAAGAGACCGGGGTTTATACGGTATCAGGGGCCGCATGGAACTCGGCAAACATCGGCTCGAGTTCCTTCGGCACACGGAGCACAATCTGTGTGCCGAAGTCTGTATGCCGCTCGCTGAGGATATGTGCTCTCTCGTGCGCCAATGCGACTACGTCCCCGCGAGTGTATGGTACGGTCACAGTCATGGTGACACTCGCTCTGCCTGCCTCATCGGCAATGCCCATTACTTCGCCACTCCCTTTACCATGGTTGCTGATCAACTCAGGCTCTCCACCATAGAGTCCCCGATAGATTTCGGTGATGAAGTTCAATGGTATCTCGCGCAGCGTCCATAACAGTTGCAGCGGCTACACC
>JAAXXJ010000397.1 GCA_013334545.1 Nitrospirota bacterium
CATGACCGCTCCGGCCATGACGAATCCAGCCATGTCCGCTCCGGGCATGACGTCCCCCACAGACACCCACAAAAATCATGATTAACCGGATCATCGATTTCTCGGTCAACAACCGCTTCGTCATCTTCTTCCTCGTTGCCGCAGCCGTTCTCACCGGCTGGTGGTCGATGCAGAACGTGGCGCTTGACGCCATCCCAGACCTGGGCGACACGCAGGTCATCATCTATTCCCGCTGGGACAGAAGCCCCGACATCATGGAAGACCAGGTGACGTACCCCATAGTCACCGCCATGCTCGGCGCGCCGCGCGTCAAGACGGTCCGCGGTTTCTCCGACTTCGGCTATTCCTTCGTCTACGTCATCTTCGAGGATGGCACGGACATCTACTGGGCGCGGTCGCGAACGCTCGAATACCTCTCCGGTGTGCTGCAGGGCTTGCCGCAGGGCGTCCAGACCGAGCTTGGCCCTGACGCAACCGGCCTGGGCTGGGTCTTCCAGTATGTGCTGGTGGACCAGTCCGGCGAGCGGAGCCTCGCGGACCTTCGCTCACTGCAGGACTGGTACCTGCGCTACCATCTCAAGTCCGTACCCGGCGTTGCTGAAGTGGCGCCGCTCGGCGGGTTCGTGAAGCAATATCAGGTGAACCTCGATCCCGTGCGGCTCCAGGCCTACGGCATCACCATCAACCGCGTGGTGGACGCGGTCCGGGGCAGTAACATCGAGGTGGGCGGACGGCTTCTGGAGTTCGGCGGGACCGAGTACACGGTCCGGGGCCGCGGCTACGCCCAGTCCATCCAGGACTTCGAGAACATCGTGCTGAAGGCGAGCGAGACCGGCACGCCCATCCGCGTGAAGGACGTGGGCCATGTGACCGTTGGCCCCGACATCCGGCGCGGCGTCTCGGACCTCGACGGCCAGGGCGAGGCTGTCTCGGGCATCGTGGTGATGCGACACGGCCAGAACGCCCTCGAGGTGATCGACCGGGTCAAGGCCAGGATCAAGGAGATCGAGCCGGGCCTGCCGAAGGGTGTCCGGATCGTTCCCATCTACGACCGGTCGGAGCTGATCCACCACTCCGTGGACACCCTGAAGGAGACGCTCATCCAGGTCATCCTGACGGTGGTGTTCATTGTCCTGCTCTTTCTCTGGCACGTGCCAAGCGCACTGATCCCGGTGCTCACCCTGCCCATCGCCGTGCTGCTGTCCTTCATCCCCTTCCGCCTGATGGGGGTGACGGCAAACATCATGTCTCTCGGCGGCATCGCCATCGCCGTGGGCGAGCTCGTCGACGCGGCGATCGTGGTGGTGGAGCAGACCCATAAGAAGCTCGAGCGCTGGGAGGCGGGCGGTCGGCGCGGCGACCACCGGGCGGTCATCGTGGAGGCCATCAAGGAAGTGGCGGGCCCGAGCTTCTATACGCTGCTCGTGATCGCCGTCTCGTTCCTCCCGGTGCTGGCCCTCGAAGCCCAGGAGGGGAGGCTCTTCAAACCACTGGCCTACACCAAAACGCTTGCCATGATGATCGCCGCGGTTCTCGCCATCACGCTCGACCCTGCGCTCCGCGTCACCTTCACGCGCCTGAAAGGCTTCAATTTCCGGTGGCCCTGGCTGAACCGCGCGGCGAACACGATCCTGGTCGGAACGATCCATCCCGAGGAGCGCCATCCGGTCAGCAAGTTCTTGATCCGCATCTATGAGCCGGTCGTGGCGTGGGCGCTCGGCCGGAAGCGGATCGTGCTGGCAGTGGCCGTCGTCCTCATGTTCGTGACCATCCCGGTCTTCGTGATGATGGGCGCTGAGTTCATGCCGCCGCTGGACGAAGAGACGCTGTTCTACATGCCCACGACCATGCCGGGCATCTCCATCAACCAGGCGCAGAAGATCCTGCAGGTGACCGACCGCATCATCAAACAGTTCCCTGAGGTGGACCGCGTGCTCGGCAAGGCGGGACGGGCCGAGACCTCAACGGACCCGGCGCCGCTCTCCATGCTCGAGACCGTGATTGTCCTGAAGCCCAAGTCCCAGTGGCGGGAGGTCCCGACCTGGTACTCCTGGCTGCCGGACTGGATGAAGGCGCCCTTCCGTCACATCACGCCGGACCGGATCTCCACCGAGGAACTGATCGAACAGATGAACCAGGCCCTCAAGCTGCCGGGACTGTCCAATGCCTGGACCATGCCCATCCGGGGGCGCATCGACATGCTCACCACGGGCATCCGGACGCCCGTGGGCCTCAAGATCACGGGGCCGGACCTCTCGATCATCGAGGACATCGGCACGCAGGTGGAGTTCCAGCTGGCATCGCTCAAGGGGACGCGGAGCGTATTCGCCGAGCGCACCGGCGGCGGCTACTTCCTGGACTTCGTCTGGAACCGCGACGAGCTCGCACGCTACGGGCTCACGGTCAACGACGCCCAGTCGGTTGTCCAGAACGCAATCGGCGGCGAGAACGTAACGACGACAATTGAGGGGAGGGAGCGCTACCCCGTGAATGTGCGCTACCTCCCGGACTTTCGCGCCGACATCGGCAGCCTCGGCCGTGTGCTGGTTCCCGTGTCGGGCGAACGGCAGATCCCGCTCTCCCAGCTCGCCTCGATCCGGCCGGTAAGCGGCCCGGCCATGGTGCGCGACGAGGACGGCCTGCTGACCGGTTATGTCTACATCGACCTGGCCGGCATGGACCCCCAGAGCTACATCGATGAAGCGCAGGAGCTGCTGCGCTCCGCGCT
>JAAXXJ010000398.1 GCA_013334545.1 Nitrospirota bacterium
AACGACGGTATCCTTTGCCCTGAGGTCGAAATTGGACGTCCCGTTCACATTCCCGATCACCGCGTTGTAGTCTCCCATGGTGTCCACGAACAGGTCCAGCCTGCTCGTGGACGTCTTGTAGGGGGTGTCATAGATGCCTAAGAGCAGCGTGCCGACGGCTTGATGACGCAGTCCGGCAAAGGAGTTCCGGTAGGTGATCGTGTCGATGCCCGTCGTCGTATACACTGGAGGGTTCGTCCCCGTCCCGCCCGAGACAACCGTTGTCTGCCTGCCATCCAGGTTGATCTGCAGTTCCATCTGGAAGATGGCGTTCAGGCCGTCGCCGAGGTCCTCCGTGCCTTTGAATCCGAGCCGCGACCCGTTGGTGGAGACCTTATGCAACGTTTCATCAGCCGGAGCCTTCGCTCCCGTGTCGATCATGTCGTAGGAGACCTGTGCCCGACCGTAGATCTCGATATTGCCCTTGACCGTCGGCGCGTCGCCTTCTGCCGCAATTGCCAGCGAGCCCATACTTACAATAACCGCTAGTGCAAGACCTGCTGCAAGTTTCCTCATCGTGCAACCTCCTTAGATTAAGTTATTTCCACTTACTTGAAATAGCTTGACTGCAGAATATACGAAGTGGAAGCAACTACATTATTAATGAAACGTTATATATCACAGGGAATAACGGTAGTCAAGCAAAATGTCCCTATGATTACATGCGCTCCTTCCCAGTTTTGGTCCAGCGTGCAAAATCTTGTTTCGCCTCTTACATCAATTCACAGTACAAATGACGCGTTTACCGCGACATTGCATCCATGATATAATGATCTGTATGGTTGCACTGCAGTTTTGGAGGGAGGTACGATACTGTGGTTGTTGGAATGCTTGCATTCAGCGTTGTCATAATTATAATCAGCGCTGTTATCAGCAAGAGGCGCGATAATATGGACAGGGCGGAGATCGCTACCTATATAGTGCTCATCGCCTGGGGTTCGCTCATGTTTGGCTTGTTTCTCGCAAAATTCTCCAGATAAGCCTGCACGCGAAAGAATAGAGAAGCTGTGACAACATACTGATGCACAATCAAGAAAGGGGGATGCCATGAAATTAAGCACAAGAAATCAGATCAAGGGCAAGGTTATCGAGATAAAGAAAGGTGCCGTTGCGGCAAAAGTGAGGATCGATATCGGCGGCGGAAATACGATCACATCCACGATCACGACCGATGCCGTAAATGACCTCAAGCTGAAAAAGGGAGACAAGGTTGTGGCCTTGATAAAGGCCAGCAGTGTCATGATCGGCAAGTAGCTCCTGCCCCTGAAAGACTGTTTTTTCATGTGATACACGACCCGACTGGATCGTATCGGAGGAGTTTTTCCCATTTTGCAAACGAGCGTCTATGCCGGGGAACGGGAAGACTATGGGGACTCAGGCCGAGGCAGGCACTGCCGTTAAAACAAAGAATCTTTACAACCGGATGGAATGGGCCGGCGCTTTCGGCGACGTGGGGACATTGATCCCTTTTGTCGTTGCCTACATCACGATCGTGAAGATGCCTCCCCTCGGCCTTATCTTTATGTTCGGCGTTATGCTTCTCGTATCCGGTCTCTATTACCGGACGCCGCTGCCCATCCAGCCCATGAAGGCCATCGGCGCAGCGGCAATTGCGGGAGGTATAAGCCCCGCGGCCTTGTACGGAGCAGGCTTTTCCACCGGGCTTTTCTGGCTTCTTGCAGGCATTACCGGAATTCTACGGCCGATTGCCAAGCTGGCAACAAAGCCCGTTGTGCGCGGCATCATGCTTGGCCTCGGCCTCACGTTCATGGTTGACGGCGTCAACCGGATGAGGACAGCGCCCCTCCTGGCAGGATTCGCCCTGGTCGTCACCTATCTTCTCCTCACCAATCCCAAAGTCCCGGCAATGTTCATGCTCCTTATCATCGGCGTTGTTTCCGCTGTGATCATGAATCCGCAGCTTCTGTCGGAACTGGCGAAGATCCACATCGGGTTCAACATGCCGATGTTCAGCCTTCCGATGATCACTTGGAACGACTTTTTAAACGGTACCTTGCTTTTCACGCTGCCCCAGATCCCGCTGACCCTCGGTAATGCAGTCATCGCAATTACCGCCGAGAACAACGAACTCTTTCCTGACAGACCGGTTACGGAGAAGAAGATCGCAATTTCTCAAGGCATCATGAACCTCATCGCACCCCTCTTTGGCGGCATTCCGATGTGCCACGGCGCCGGCGGCATGGCCGGACATGTCCGCTTCGGAGCAAGGACTGGCGGGGCGCTGGTCATCCTCGGGACTCTGCTGATTTTCATCGCCCTTTTTTTGAGCGATTCCGTCTCCATTGTCTTCAAAATACTTCCGAACGCTATCCTGGGAGTGATTCTGTTCTTTGCCGGTTCCGAGCTCGCCATCGTTGTAAAGGATATTGGCGACAAAAAGACCGACTTTTATGTGATGCTCGTCGTAGCCGCTGTTGCCATGTGGAATATGGGAGCGGCTTTCCTGGTGGGTGTGATCATGGATAATGCGCTCAGAAAAAGCTGGATCAAGATTTAACCTACCTGCCCGCATACCTCGCCGCATACGCGTTATGCCCTTCCCGCTTCTCGACATAGACCGCTGCCAGTCCTTTGGTCGGGGAACGAGAAGACTCTCCACATTCTTCTGCTCCGCCTTCGTGAAGTTGAAGCTGCCGGTGATGACTCCGGCCTGGTCGATGTCCG
>JAAXXJ010000399.1 GCA_013334545.1 Nitrospirota bacterium
GGTTCGCGTGGAGTCTCTCCGCATCGTCCGGCGTGCGGAAGCGGAAGGAGTACTCCTCAGCGCCGGGCACGCCGAAGAAATGGTTCTCCGCGCCCGTTGCCAGAACGAGGTAGTCATAGTTCAAATCCCCTGATGCGGCCTTCACCCGTCGGTTCTCATGATCGATAGCCGTGACCGCATCGCGGACAAAACGGATGCCTGCGGGCGCCAGCATTGTCCCGAGCGGTATCTGGATGCTCCGGCTGGTGATCTTGCCGGAGCTGATCTCGTGAATGGAGGGGATGAAGGAATGAAAGCCATCCCGGTCGATCAGGGTGATTGTGACAGCATCGTCCGTGACACCCTTGAGCATCAAAGCCGCTTCCAGTCCTCCAAATCCGCCTCCCACGATCACGACAGCGGTGCTCATTCCCTGTCTCCTTCCGGCCGAACGAAACATTCGGACCATCTTCTCGAGCCTCGCCGTGATCTCCCCTCGCGGCAACCTATTTCTTCAATACCGGGTAGTCAGTATAACCCTTGGGCCCGGGCGTGTAGAACGTGGCCATGTCCGGAGCATTGACCGCCGCGCCGGCTTTCCATCGCTCCACCAGGTCGGGATTGGCAAGGAACGGCCGGCCCACGGCGATGAGATCGCATTTGCCCGCTGCCAGGTCGGCTTCAGCACGCGCGGCATCATAGCCGCCCGAGAGGATCAGTGTCCGCTTGAAGAGCTTGCGGAACGCCGCCTTCATGGAATCGGGCACAGCTGGCGCGCCCATAGATGAATGGTCCACGAGATGGATATAGAGCAGTCCGCGGGCGTTGAGCTGCTCCGCCAGATACGTGTAATCCTCCGCCATGGCGTCGTACAACGGCATGTCGTTGAACACACCGAACGGCGAAAGCCGGATGCCCACCTTGTCCCTGTCGACTGCGGCGATCGCCGCCTCCACGGCTTCCAGCACGAATCGGCTGCGCTTCTCGATCGGACCGCCGTAGCCGTCAGCGCGCTGATTCGTGTTCGGACGGATGAACTGTTCGAGCAGATAGCCGTTCGCGCTGTGCAGCTCGACGCCGTCGAACCCCGCTACAACAGCATTCTTCGCGGCCTGCGCGAACTCCGCGATGGCGCTCTTGATGTCCGCGTCGGTCATGGCCTGCGGAGCCGGATGGGGCTTCATGCCTTCGGCGTCGGTGTACATCTCGCCGGCGGCGGCCACGGCCGAAGGCGCCAGCATGCGCGCACCTGCGGGCAGGTTCAGCGGATGGGCGATCCGCCCGCAGTGCATAAGCTGCACAAATATCTTCGCGCCTTTGGCGTGCACGGCATCAGTAATGACTTTCCATCCGTCGACCTGGGCCCTGGAGAATATTCCCGGTATGCGCGGGTAGCCAAGCCCGTTCGGCGAGGGCGACGTGCCTTCGGTGATGATGAGCCCCGCCGTGGCCCGCTGCGCGTAGTACTCGGCCATGAGCGCGTTGGGAATGCTGTCAATGGCGCGGTTGCGCGTCATGGGCGACATGACCAGATGATTCTGAAGTGTTAATGGACCGAGCGCGGCTTTTGTGTAGAGCTTTGACATGGTTTGGCCCTCCCTGGAGTGGTTTGCATGGCGTGATCAATGACTTGGACGCTGAAATAGCACAATCGCCGATGGGAGCCTATTTTCCGCTAATCTTCTCTTTATATTGTACCCCATCCTTCCACGCATGGCCCACCTGCTCGCCCACGGCCCAGAACCGGTTGTCCGGCATGGTCAGGAGGAAGGGCCGCACCTTCTTCACGTCCGGCTTGCCGTTCTCGAGGTACTTCTCCTCGCTGTAGATGTTCCTGATCTCGCCGATGAACAGCGTGTTCGTGGGCAGGTCCACGGTCTGGACGAGCCTGCACTCGATGTTCAGGGGACATTCCGTGATCAGCGGCGCCGCCTTCAGCTCGCCGTAGAAGAGCTCGAAGAGCTTCGACTTGTCCTCTTTTGCCCCCGAGACGATGCCGCAGTAATCCGTCACGGCAACCATGTCCACGGTTGGGATGTTGACGCTGAACTCGCCGGTCTCCCGGATCGCGGCGTTCGAGGCGTGCCCCTTGTTCACGCAGATGCCGAGCATGGCGGGCTGGTAGTTGACCCGTGTGAGCCAGTCCAGTGCCATGAAATTGGCCTTCCCGTTCAAGTGCGTTCCCAGCAGGGTCTGGGTCCAGGGCAGACAGAACAGGTTCTTCTCGATCGTGATCTTGCTCATATATCCTCCTTTATCTTCTAATCTTTACCCGATGATCTTTTCGTGTTTTGAAGAGGTTCCCAACACTCCGCAAGGATCTTGCGTCCCCGCGACCTCATGGCCGGAGTGCCGGTAGCCGTGAGTTCCCGCAGACGGCGCAGGACAAACAGCCGCATCTCCGGGGACCGACGGGCGAGGTCGGCAAGCGCCTTCATGGCGAAGGTCTTGACGATGCTGCTGCTGTCCTGCAGATACTCTTCCAGGAGCGACAAGACCTTTTTCCGTTCCGCGGTGTTCCAGGCAATGCGGGGAAGCAGTTACGCGACATGCCAGCGCACTTCCTTCTGGTCGATGCGCGCGACCGGGCCGATCAGCATCTTCCGGTGCGGGGCCAGATATTCCGGGTGACTGGCCGTGATCTTCTCGACCGCATCGGCTGCACGCATGCGGACCAGGGGGTCTTCGGCGAGCATGCGGACAGGACCTCACGGAACAGCGCCGGCCTGGCGAGCAC
>JAAXXJ010000400.1 GCA_013334545.1 Nitrospirota bacterium
CTGAAGCGAGGGAGTGGCCATGACTCCTGGATCCTATCTTCCGGGACATTTTCTTCCAGTCGCAATCTTTATCCTCGTCGGCCTTGCCGTCGGCGTCGGCATGCTGGTCTTCAGCAGGCTGGTCAGCCCCCGGAAACCCTACCGGGAAAAGCTGATGACCTATGAGTCCGGCATCACCCCCTTTTCCGACGCTCACCAGAAGTTCTCCATCCGTTACTATATCATTGCCATGCTGTTCCTTATCTTCGACATCGAAGCGGTGTTCCTCTATCCCTGGGCCGTTGCGTACAACAAGATCGGTCTGTACGGGCTCGTGGAGATGGTGATCTTCATCATCATTCTTCTGGTCGGGTATGTGTACGCGTGGAAGAAGGGGGCCCTGGAATGGGAATAATCCAGAACGTTTTCGAAGAAGGCTTTGTCACGACCAAGCTCGACGAGCTCTTGAACCTCGCGCGGTCGTGCTCGATCTGGCCCATGACCTTCGGCCTCGCCTGCTGCGCCATCGAGATGATCCAGTACTATTCCGCTCCGCAGCATGACTTCGACCGCTTCGGCACCGTGCCGCGCCCATCGCCGCGCCAGTCCGACCTGCTCCTGGTCGCCGGGACGCTGACGAAGAAGATGGCGCCGATCGTGCGCCGCGTCTATGACCAGATGCCCGAGCCCCGGTACGTGATCGCCATGGGCAGCTGCGCCAGTTCCGGCGGCATCTTCAACACCTACAGCGTCGTCCAGGGTGTTGACAACATTGTCCCCGTGGACGTCTATATTCCGGGCTGCCCTCCGCGGCCCGAGGCCCTCATGTTCGGGATCATGAAGCTCCAGGAAAAGATCCGGAAAGAGCATTATATCCGGAAGGAAAAGTAGTTCATCCGCGCAATCCCCCGAGAGACGGTTCGAGAGAGACGGTTATGGATGCTGACCAGATAGCGAAGATGATAGAAGAGAAGTTCCCCGGCGAGGTGCTGGGGACCGTGACCCATGCCGGCCAGACCGGCGTCATGCTCAAACCCGAGCGGGTCCGGGATGTCTGCCGGTTCCTTCATGACGAGCCATCGCTCCGCATGGACCACCTGGCGGACCTGACCGCCGTGGACTACTCTGCGTACCCGGGCGACACGGGGCTCCGGTTCGAGGTGGTGTACAACCTCATCTCCACCGTGTTCCGCCACCGCATCCGGCTCAAGGTGCGGGTGCCCGAGGACCAGCCGCGGGTTGACACGGTGACGGAGATCTGGCAGACGGCGAACTGGCATGAGCGCGAGACCTACGACCTCATGGGGATCATCTTCAACGGCCACCCGGACCTCCGCAGGATCCTGCTGTCCGAGGACTGGGTCGGCCATCCGCTCAGGAAGGAATACCCGCTGAAAGGATATTAATAGCCAGGAGTCAGGAGACAGGAATTGCCCTAAACTATCCTGAACCCCGGCCCCTGAACACTGGCCCCTTACTCTGGTGAAATCATGTCATCGACCGACGCTGCAGAAAAAGAGATCGTAACAAAAGAATTAACGCTCAACATGGGTCCCCAGCATCCGGCCACTCACGGCGTGCTGCGCCTGGTGCTCGACCTGCAGGGCGAGAAGATCGTGGGATGCGATCCGCGGCCGGGCTATCTCCACCGCGGCATCGAGAAATGGATGGAGTCCCGGACCTACCACCAGATCATCCCCATTACCGACCGTCTCGAGTACATCACCTGCATGAACAACAATCTCGGCTGGGTCGTTGCGGTCGAGAAACTGGCCGGCATCACCGTCCCGGAACGGGCGCAGTTCCTCCGGACGATGATGGCGGAGCTGACACGGCTTTCCGGGCACCTGGTGTGGCTCGGCACGCATGCGCTCGATATCGGGGCTATGACGGTCTGCATGTACACGCTTCGGGAACGGGAACTGATCCTCGATCTGGCCGAAATGGTCACCGGTGCGCGCCAGACCGTGAGCTGGGTCAGGATCGGCGGCGTGCGGAACGACGTCCCGAGGGACTTCCTTGACAAGTGCCGCGAGTTCACCGAGATATTCCCCAAACGGCTCCATGACTACGACACCCTGATCCGGGAGAACCGCATCTGGCTCAAGCGGACCAAGGGGATCGGCAAGTTCTCCGCCGAGGACGCCGTGAATTACGGCCTCACCGGCGCCACGCTCCGCGGTTCCGGTGTGAACTACGACCTGCGCAAGGTCGAACCCTATGCGGCCTATGACAAGGTGGAGTTTGATGTTCCCCTCGGCACCGAAGGCGATGTCTACGACCGTTATATCGTGCGCATCAACGAGATGCGCCAGAGCAACCGTATCATCAGACAATGCCTCGATATGCTGCCGCAGGGAACAGTGATGACCGACGATCCCCGGTACGCCGTGCCCGAGAAGGCGCAGGTCATGCAGAGCATGGAGGCCCTGGCCCACCAGTTCGTGCTGATGAGCAAGTGGGTGAACATGCCAAAAGGCGAGGTTTATGTTGCCACCGAGGCGCCGAAAGGTGAATTGGGATTTTTCATCGTCAGTGACGGGAGCGGACGGCCGTACCGCGTTAAGATCCGCGCCCCATCGTTCATACACATCGGCGCGCTTCCCAAGATGGTGACCGGCCACATGGTGGCCGACGTGATTGCCTGTATCGGCACCATCGACATCGTGCTCGGCGAGTGCGACCGCTAAGGTCCGTTTCGAAACTACCAGGAGGGAGTTGCCATGGTCAAGG
>JAAXXJ010000094.1 GCA_013334545.1 Nitrospirota bacterium
CCCGCTCGGCACCTTCGTGATCAACGTGAGCGGAAGCTTCCTCATCGGGCTGCTCATGACCCTGATGGCGGAGCGGTTCACGGTGAATCCCCAGTGGCGGCTCCTGCTCGTCGTAGGGTTCCTGGGCGCCTACACCACCTTCTCCACGTTCGAATACGAGACCGGCGCCCTGCTGAAGGACGGCGAGTGGACCTTCGCCATGCTGAACATTATCCTGAGCGTGGTCGCGGGGTTCATCGCGCTGAAGCTGGGAGAGGTGATCGCGAAGGCGATATGAGGTTCGTGTTCAACTTTCAAGGTTCACGTTCAAGATGACAATTATGCATATTTATCAAACAGGAGAGTAAGGACCTTCCGTAAACGTTGAACCCTTAACCTTGCACATTGAATGCTCCGAAGGAGGCCCTATGCTCAAACCCGGACCGGCAAAGAAGCTCACCATCTATCTCGACGAGTCGGACAGTGTCCATGGCAAGCCTGTATACGAGGTCCTGCTCGACATTTTCTTTAAACGGAAGATCTCCGGCGCCAGCGTTTTCCGCGGCATCGAAGGCTACGGACACGACCGGGTGTTCCATACCGCGAAGATCCTCGAGCTTTCCACGACCCTGCCGGTCAGGGTCGAGGTCGTGGACACGCCCATCAAAATCGACGAGATACTTCTCGAGATCACGCCCATTGTGCATAAGGGGCTCATCACGGTGAGCGATACACAGGTGATCAAGGCTGGTGGTTGACAGGAGCTCCAGTTCAAGGTCTCATGCTCAAGGTTCAAAATACCTTAGTTCCCGGTCATCAATTCTCAAGGCGCTTCTGCAATGCCCAAGGATTTCACCAACCGCCCCTTTGACAAGCTGAAAAAGCAGCTCGACCGACGGCCGCCACCTGCACCCGCACCCCCCTCGCCGCCGGTTCCGGTAGCGGGTCCCTTCACCGAAGATGAACTTTTCGCATGCGCCATGACCGATGTCCAGGTGATCGAAGCGTTCCGGGTGCTGCCTTGCGCGCGGTCATCCCGACGGGAAGCACCGACACGGGAGACGCGGGACCCTGATGACGATGCTCTTGCCATCCTCATGCAGATCGCCGAGGGCAGCCATCCCATCAATCTGTCGGACACGCAGGAATACATCGAGTGGACCAATCCCGGGGTGCCTGGCGAGGTCATCGGGAAACTGCATACCGGGCACTTCTCGGTGCAGGGCTATCTCGATCTCCATGGCTATACCGGTGATGAGGTCAATGAGACGCTCGACGCGTTCCTTGCAGAAGCGTTCCAGCGGGACTGGAAATGCGTCAAGGTCATCCATGGCCGGGGCCTGCGTTCAGTGAAGGGGCCGGTGCTGAAGGACGCGGTCGTCCGGAGGCTGGTGGGGCGGTACCGGAAGCAGGTCATCGCCTTTGTCAGCGCGCGGCAGTGCGATGGAGGGCTGGGGGCGATGTATGTTTTATTAAGAAAATAAAACATTATTCAACGTTCAAGGTTCAAGGTTCAAGGAGAAGAAATAAGGATCTAACGAACCACTGGCTTGTGCATATCACCCTTGAGTGACGATCGCTTCAGATATTGGATAAGCTTTCCGAGCTGGGAAGATACTGTTCGACATTGTTCTTTTTGTTCTTGCGTTTTACTGAAATCCTCTTCAGTCAGATACTTCTGGTCAAAAGCCGCAAACAGTAGTGACCGTACCTCACCGCAGGACCCTTTTGCGATAAAACAGGAAATGAATGAATTCCGTGTTTGTGCCGCGTTCAAATCCTTCTGCGATGTTCGACATGACAGATACTGCTGACCGGCGGATTTGGTCGACAAGGCCGAAATCCTTTTTGAATTCACGCTTGTCTGTAAGACGGTAGATCATCCCTACGAGTTCCCGCGATTCTTTCCATACATCCATCTGCTCGAACGATCTCACCATTATTTGCCTCGATAGACGTTGAACTTTAGCATTGAATGCGGTTTCCAAGTAAGCCTGTTGCCTCTATTCTTTCAACCTTGAATATGATTAACTCCTTGAACGTTGATATGTTTGTACCTTACACTTTCGACATTGAACTTTGAATGTGTTTATTATTCTCTCCATCCCTTCGCCCCGATGAGCGGCACGAAGATGCAGGGAATGCTCGTTTTCGTGACCGTGCCTGATGGTGATTTGATGATCTTCAGCAGGAGCTGGGAGTACCGTTCCCCGACGGGGATCACCAGCCTCCCGCCGTCCTTCAGCTGCTCCACCAGGGTGTCGGGAACGTCGGGCGCCGCGGCCGTGACGATGATGGCGTCGAAGGGCGACATCTCCTTCCACCCGTAGGTCCCGTCGTAGACCTTCATGACCACGTTCTTGTAGCCCAGCCGGTCGAGCGTTGCCCGGGCCTTATCGGCGAGGGTCTTCACCCGTTCGATGGTGAAGACCTTCTGGCACAGCTCGGCGAGCACCGCGGCCTGGTAGCCCGACCCGGTCCCGATCTCGAGGACCCGCTCATCGCCCTTGAGCTCCAGGAGCTCGGTCATCAGCGCAACGATGTAGGGCTGGGAGATGGTCTGGCCCTCGCCGATGGGCATGGCGTGGTCGCCGTAGGCCTGCGCACGCAGGGCCTCGGGCATGAACTCGTGGCGCGGCACTTTGCCCATGACGGCCAGGACCCGGGGGTCCGTGACGCCGCGAAAGGCGATCTGCTCTTCAACCATGCGGCTGCGTTCTTTTTCGAAATCGATAATCATTGAGAACTCTTCAGAACTTATTATGAAACGAAATACACGATAAGATCGAGATGGTTTTGTGACTGATTTGAACCGTTACAAAACGCAGGAAAAGTCTTATACCACAGAGACCACGAAGAGAACGAAGAAATTCCAAATGACAGAAGGGATGCTATTAATAAGACATGCCTTCGTGAACTTCGCGTACTTCTTGGCGAGAGATGCTATTAGTTACTAAGGAGCCAAATTCTTCTCAAAATGGCAAGAAAACAAATCCTGTGGAACCACGGGTCCCGACTTCGTCGTGACACACAGATGAGAACAAGGCTTTCCGCTGTTGATCCTATCTGTGTGTGGCGAAGCCACCAGTGGTTACAACGGTTTGGTTCCGGCTTGTCCGGGTTAGGTCTGAATGTTAAATGAACATCAGATCTGCTTGCCTTTGCGTCCTTCTCACCTGGGTCAGCGCTCGTTCATTTTACTTCATCGCTGTGAGCCGGAATAGATCCGTATGCAAGATTCTCCATGGTTTTCAGGGCGTCGAATGCCGCGTAGTGAGTAAGGTCCAGGTGCAGGGGGGTGATCGAGACCATACCCCGGTCGATGGCGTCGAAGTCCGTTCCCGTCCGGTGCTCCCACTCCGGCTCCCCTCCCCCGATCCAGTAGTACTTCTTTCCGCGCGGATCGACCCGCTCCACGGTCATCTGGTGGTAGATGCGCTTGCCAAGCCGGGTGAGCGTCGTCCCCTTCATCTCCGGGAGCGGCAGATTCGGCACGTTCACGTTCAGGAGCGTCCCTTTGGGAAGGCCCTGCGCAAGGACCAGCCGGGCGACCTGCAGGCCGACCTCGGCGGCCTCGGCGAACAGGAAGTTCTCGCGGGCGGAGAGCGAGAGGGAGAAGGAGGGAACGCCCAGGATCAGCGCCTCGATGGCGCCGGCGACCGTGCCGGAATAGGTCACGTCGTCGCCCATGTTGGGCCCCTTGTTGATGCCCGAGACCACGAGCTTCGGCACTTCTTTCAGGAGACCCTTGACCGCGATGTTCACACAGTCCGTCGGCGTGCCGTTCACGCTGTAGACGCCGTCCTTCAGCTGCTCGATAAGCAGCGGCCGGTGCAGCGTCATGGAATGGCCGGCCGCGCTCCGCTCCCGGTCCGGCGCGACGATGATCACTTCGTCAAGGGCCTTCAGGCGCTTTGCGAGGAGCTGAATGCCGGGTGAATAGACACCGTCGTCATTGGTGATGAGGATCACGAGAAACTCCTTTATGCAACAGCTTGTCAACTTGTAGGCTTGCTAGCGATTCATCATCCTCGCCAGGCTGTTGAACCATCCCCGCTTCCCCTCCTCCAGCGTTCTCGGCTGCCGTATGCGGACAGGTCTGTTCGCAACAATTGCCGCCGGTATGGTCTCGACCAGCTCCCGCGCCCGTTCATCGCCGATCAGCGCCGTGGCTGCCTTCACTCCCTCGGACAGGAGCGGCCTCCGCATTGTCGCGGAATGGCCGTCGCTGGCGATAACGTGCACAAGATCCCTTTTGAGAAGATGGATGCTGAACTTCCTGGCGTCGTTACCGAAACCGCCAAGAAGGCTCATTGCCGTTATCTGCACCAGGGCGCCTATCTGCACAGCCTGTTCCACTGCCTTGGGGTGCTTGACGAACCAGTAGTTCCGCTCCGGATGCGTGATGATGGGCACCGTGCCGGTCCCGAGCAGCGACCGGAGAAAAGTGTCCCAGGACTGCGGTACATAGAAGTGCGGGAACTCCAGGAGAAGGTAGCGGCTGTTATTGATAGAAAGGAAGTTCTTCAGTCCGGGGTGTGTTGGAAGATCCGGGAAAATGGCAACATCCGCGCCCGGCACGATCGTGAGCGCGATATTTTCCAACTGCAGGGCGGCATCGAGCTCGTTGATCCGTTCCCTGATCAACTCACCGGTCCGGGGATACTGAGCCGGGTTGAAGTGCGGGGTCGCAGCAATGGTCGTGGTCCCGTCCAAGGTTGCCATGCGGCACATTTCGACGGATTCCCGGAGCGTTTCTGGCCCGTCGTCCATGCTGTGCAGGATATGGCAGTGGAGGTCGATCATGCCGTTTCTTGACACGCCTTCCCGATAGGGACTGTAGTAGGAATGACGCTCCCCCGGCAGGAGCCGGGGGTTTCTTCAGGGCTTCATGCGATAATCCTGCATGAGCCCTTCGGGCTGCCGCTACATCACCAGACAGGAGTCTGGTGTTCTATGCAGCTCAATAATAGGAGACGTAGATCTCTTTCGGGATCCGGACTTTGCCGAGAAAGTGCTGCCCCCTGAGCAGTTCCACGTCGTCCTAGCTCTTCAAGCTGTCGTTCACGTCATTTGCAAAGATGGCAATAAAAAATAAGATTATAATGTCAAGCATTTATACTATATTTACCTGTTTCAGGTCAAACAAATACTGCTTTTCTGGTATATTTCGGGTAAGGTGCAAATAAAAAGCCGTAACTCGCGAAGAGCTACGGCTTTCACTAATGGTCGGGGCGAGCCGATTTGAACGGCCGACCACTCGCACCCCAAGCGAGTACGCTACCAGGCTGCGCCACGCCCCGATAAACCCTGATCGAATTCGTACTTTTTTCGCATACTACAAAGGACCGAGGAACGGGTGAGCAGGTGATGACGAACACGCCATCTTCTCGCCCCATCGGGCTTTCCCCTGACCACCTATTTGAGCAGCTCCAGAATCTCCCTGATCTCTTTTTTCGCCGTTTCGAGGACGGAATCCGTATCCTGCCGTCCTCTGCCTTTCAGCTTCTTCCGTGCGCCCGATATGGTATAGCCGCTTTGGTACAGCAGCTTCTTGACCTGCAGGATATTGTCAAGGTCCTTCTTCGTGTAAAGCCGCTGGCCTGACTTCCTTTTTTCCGGCCGGAGGTGGGGGAACTCGGTCTCCCAGTACCGCAGCACGTAAGGTTCCAAGCCCGTGATTCTGCTCACCTCCCCGATGCGGTAGAAGAGCTTACTCGGCTGCTGTTGCGGGGATTGTTGGTGCGGAGGCTGTAGACTCAATGACATGTTCCTTGAATATCATGCTCGGCCGGAAGCTCACGACACTGCGCGGGGTGATCTCGATCTCCTGGCCCGTCTTGGGATTTCTCCCTTTTCGCGACCGCTTTTGCCTCACCACGAAGTTCCCGAATCCCGAGAGCTTCACGGTATCGCCCTGCTTCAGCGTCTGTTTGATCGTATCCAGGATCATCTCGACCAGTTCCTCGGCATCCTGCTTCGGCAGGCCCACTTTGTCAAATACGTCTGAGATGATATCTGCCTTGGTCATTCCGCACCTCCCGAACGTGCGATACTATAGTGGATAACTGTTTCAAAGTCAAGGGTAATTTGCGCTGCCCCGGGGCGCCGGCATCTCTTGGCGGCGAAGATTTGTCTTGCCTCGGCTGACGAATTATTATACTATTGTGCCGTTTGGACAATCCTGCTGCACGGAGGGGAACACCATGCCGGACCTGGTCACTGTATCAAGTGTCGAAAATTTCGAAGACCTGAAGACCAAGATCAATTTGCTCTTCGAACAGGGCAAGTTCGCAGAGATCGTCCAGGCCGTCGGTATGCACTCGATCCTGATGGAACCGGAGCATATGATCGGCGACCAGGACCATCTCTACCACCTGGTGCTGAACCTGATCAAGAAGAAGATCAACCGGGAGGATCCCAAGCGCTATTCCTCCTGGCTCATCGCCTTCCCTGACCTCCTCAATCGGATCGTGGAAGAAAAGCAGATCGTGACCGATGCCGCTTCGCTCTACGGGCTCGCCTCGCGCACCGATTCTTTCGGCCCCTTCTCATCCCTCGAGGAGTTCTACTTCTGGGCCCTCGACGACCGGCGGCTGACCCTCGACCAGATCGTCAAATACATCGAGAAGACCGTGGAGATGTATAGATAGGAAAGAAGATAGTTCAAGGTTTAAGGTTCAAGATTAACGCCTCAGCTTGTCGGCTTGCAACCTAATACGCCGTTTTGGACCTTGAACGTTGAGTTTTAAACGAGGTTCTTAATCGCTTGCCTTCCTGCGGGCCTGTCAGCCTGCCTCCCTCATAGATTCACCTGCGCCATCACGTCCTTGACCGAGATCGCCCCCATGCACCGCACCCCGTCATCGCATTCGCGCCGGAAACAGGGCGAACAGGAGATCCCCGCGCGCACCACCACGTGGCCGGGCCCGTACGGGCCTGTCCGCCAGGGCGCCGTGGGCCCGAAGAGCGCCAATACCCTGCCGCCGGCAGCTGCCGCAAGGTGCATGGGCCCCGTGTCCGTGGTGATGAAGAGGTCGGCCAGCGCGGCCAGCGCAGCCAGTTCCCTGAGCGTCGTCTCCCCGGCCCAGTCCGTTGCCTGCTGCCGCATCATCGCCCTGATCCGTCCTGTCACCGCCCGGTCGCTTGGGCTCCCGGTCAGCACCACGACCGCGTTCCGCTCAAGGACGAGGCGGTCGGCGAGCTGCGCGAACTTCTCCTCCTGCCACAGCTTGGTCTTCCACCGGGCCACGGGGTTGATGACAACGACCTTCCGTCCCTCTGCGGCGAGGCCCCTCAGCCGCTCCTGCATGATCGTGAGCTCGCGACCAATGGGCAGCGTGCAGACCGGCGAAGGGTCAACGGCGCCCAGGTAGCGGGCGACATCCAGATAGCGCTCCAGCGCGTGCTTCTCGATATCGTAGGCAGGAAGGCGTTCGTTCAGAAAGAGGTGGGACAGCTCCCGCGTTCCGGCAAAGCCGATCTTGCGCTTTGCGCGTGCAAGGCCGATGACGATGCCGCTCTTGACCAATCCCTGGAGGTCGACGGCGATATCATACCGACTGCTGCGCAGTTCGCCGATGAAACCGAAGATGCCCTTGAGCCCGCGCAGGATGGTTGACGGCCGCCGGAGCATGCGCATCCACTCTTTCCTCCGTGATACCAGCAGCGTGTGGATCAGCGGATGCCCCTCCAGGATGTCTGACGCCGCCGCCTCGACGGCCCAGTCTATGTCGCTCTGGGGAAAGATCCTCTTGATGGCCTCGAGCGCCGGCAGGGCCTGGACCACGTCGCCTATGGCAGACAGTTTGACGATGAGTATCCGCATGGTTCGTGAGGGCAATCATAATCCATCGGCCCGGCCCCGTCAACCCCGAAGAAAGAGCGGAACCTGGATACCCTTACCCTTGCTCTGCAGTGCCCGGGAACGCAACTTTCTTGTTGTCCGTAATGACCTTTCTCCTTGCATTTTGGTCTGCTTTTGCTACAATTTTTTCAGAAACCCTCTCTGAATGATACAGTTCTGTTCTATGGCCTACGTTCCATTGACCGAAGGAGGATAGAGCATGGCGATGCTGAAGAGATCCGTGACCAAGACATCGGCCCGAAAACCGGCAAGGAAGAACGTCGCAGGAAAGAAGACAGCAAAGAAGAAGACTGTCGCGAAAAGGCCGGCAGGAAAGAAGGCAGCGAAAAAAAGTGCGGCGGGAAGGTCGGCCAGAAAGATCGCGCCAAAAAAGAAGGCGGCAAGGAAGTCCAAGCCTGCGTCGGACAGGGTCCCTTCCAAGGGACCAGCCATGGTGCAACCGGGACCGCCGCCGGGCAGCGTTCCTCCCGTGGAAGAGCCGTCCCTTCTCGAGGAGGCCATCGGCGTGGTGACCCACTATTACAGCCATCTCGGCGTTGCGGTGGTCCAGGTGAACAAAGGGTCCCTGAAGACAGGCGATAGCATCCACATCACCGGCCACACAACTGACTTCACGCAGACGGTCGCATCCATGGAGTACGAGCATCAGCATGTTGACCAGGCCAGCGCGGGCCAAAGCGTCGGTATCAAGGTAGCCGACCACACGCGGGAACACGACATCGTGTACCTGGTGAAATAACAGCGTTCATGCACGCGGCGACCGCAGTTCGCCGGATCAGAGCCTGATCTCTGGCCATGTTCTTTTACCGGAGCAGGATATCGTAATCCTGCCCGCGGACCATTGGTCCGTACGGCAGCGGAGCACCCCGAGGAGCCCCCATCCCAACCGTTCACGGCAACATAACCGGCCTCAAGCCCGCCGAAACCAGGACGCTCGAGCGGCTCTACCGCAGGAAGATGCCGCCCGATGCGGTCATCACTCCCGAGGCGGCTCGCGCCCTGACCGAGGCATCGGTGGAGATCGGCAGGCAGGTGGGCCTTATCATTGACCGCTCCGGCAGCGTGCGGGACGTCCTGGTCGGCACGAACCACGATATCCTCATTCCCGACCTCTCTGAGCACCGGCTCGGCGCCAAACGCCTCCGGGGCGTCCGGTTCATCCACACCCATCTCAAGGAACAACCCCTGAACCAGGAAGACCTTACCGACCTGGCGCTTCTCCGGCTCGATATGATCGCCGCCCTTGTGGCCCGGCAGGACGGACTGCCCGGAAGCATCTCCATCGCCCACCTTCTGCCGCCCAATCCGGAAGAGAAGCTCTACGAGGTCCTGCCGCCCCGGTCCGTGCATGGTCTGACCCTGGACGCCCTGGACCTCATCTCGACGCTGGAACGCGAGATGGAGCGGCTCCAGAGGGCCGTGGAGGTCGTCAGGAAGGACCGCGCCATCCTGGTGAGCGTGTCCAAGGCAGCCAGGACGGAGCAGGAAGAATCCATCGAAGAATTGAAGGAGCTCGCCCGGTCCGACAGCATCCATGTCCTCGACACGGTCATCCAGCGGCCCCACGACATCAATCCCCGCTACCTGCTTGGCGAAGGCAAGCTCAAGGAACTGATCATCCGCTCCCAGCAGCTCGGCGCGGACCTCATCGTCTTCAACCAGGACCTCACCCCTGCGCAGGTCAAGGCCATCGGCGACATCACCGAGATGCGGGTCATCGACCGCACCCAGCTCATTCTAGACATCTTCGCCCGCAGGGCCCACAGCGGCGACGGGAAGGTCCAGGTGGAGCTGGCCCAGCTCAAGTACCGGCTGCCGCGCCTCTCGGAGCGGTCCACCGCCCTGTCCCGCCTCACCGGCGGCATCGGCGGCAGGGGCCCGGGAGAGACAAGGCTCGAGGTCGACATGCGTCGCGCCCGGGACAAGATCCGGAGGCTTGAGAAACAGCTGATAGCCCTCGGGAAGGCCCGCGATCAGCGCAGGGACCGACGCGTCAGCAGCGCCGTCCCCATTGTGTCGATCGCCGGGTATACGAACGCGGGCAAGTCCACGCTGTTCAACACGCTGACAAAGGCAGAC
>JAAXXJ010000401.1 GCA_013334545.1 Nitrospirota bacterium
CGTGGGGTTCGGCATGCGGAACATCCCCGACACGATCCTGGCGCTCAAGGAGATCCGGCGCGTCCTGAAGCCCGGCGGCAGGTTCATCTGCCTCGAACTGACGAAGCCGCAGAATCCCGTTATGCTTCGGCTGTACAACTGGTACCTTACCCGGTTCATGCCCTTCGTCAGCAACCTGGTGATGAAGTCCTCGGCGCCCTATCTCTACCTTCCGCGGTCCATCGAGGCCTTCTATCAGCCTCCGGAGTTCAGGGAGGTCATCGTCGGCAACGGGTTCTCCGACGTTGCAGTCGATTCCCTGACGCTGGGCATCGCCACTGTGTACCGCACCAGCAAGCGGAATTAGCCCTTCTCCCCGCGTTCCCCGGCACCAAAAACAAGCAAGGCCGCGAACAACCTCTTCGCGGCCTTGTCTTTTTCGAACAGAGGACCGAGCTTCGCGGAGCTACATCTCCGCCATGAGATCCGGGAACCGCTGGTGCATGAACGACTCGGCCGCCTGCCGCGCAAGGGCGGCCGTGGGCTGGCGCATCACCAGGTCGGCAAGCTCTACGGCGTCCTGCATGCGCACCGAGCGGACGACCTTCTTGACCCACGGGATAGCCGCCACGTTCATGCTGAGGTACTGGAACCCCAGCCCCATGAGGATGGCCGCATAGAGCGGGTCGCCCGCCATCTCGCCGCACATTGCCAAGCCGATCCTTCCCTCGTGGGCCGCATGGGAGACCCGCTGGAGCAGGCGCAGTACAGCAGGCTCAAGGGGCTCGTACATGAAGGCAACGTGTTCATTGGTACGGTCGATGGCCAGCGTGTACTGGATCAGGTCGTTGGTGCCGATGCTGAAGAAGTCGGCCTCCTTGGCAAGAAGGTCCGCCGTCATCGCAGCCGACGGGATCTCGATCATGACCCCGATCTCGATCCGCTCGTCGAAGGGCACGCCTTCGGCACGAAGCTCAGCCCTCACCTCTCCCATCACTCGCTTGATCTCCTGCAGCTCCGTCAGCCCCGAGATCATGGGGTACAGGATCTTGACCTTGCCATGGGCCGACGCCCGGAAGATGCCGCGCAGCTGGGTGCGGAAGATATCGCGGTTCTGCAGGCAGAAGCGGATGGCGCGGAGCCCCAAGGCGGGGTTCGGCTCCTGCTCGCCATGACCGGGCAGGCCTACCTTATCGCCGCCCACATCGAGCGTCCGGATCACGACTTCGTGCGGTGCCGAGCGTTCTACGACGTCCCGGTAGGCCACATAGTGCTGCTCCTCCGTCGGCAGATGCTGCCGGTTCAGGAACAGGAACTCGGTCCGGTAGAGGCCGATCCCCGTGCCGCCATGCTTGGCAACCGTTGCCACCTCCTCGGGGAGCTCGATATTCCCCTGCAGATGGATCCGATGGCCATCGGGAGTCTCGGCGGGAAGGTCCTTGAGCTTGTCCAGCTCCTGCTCGAAGTACTTGTACCGCTGCTTCCGTCTGAGGTAGTCGAGGAACGTCTCCTCGTCGGGATCCACGATCACGGTGCCATGGTTCCCGTCGAGGATGACGACATCTCCGGTCCGGACGGAGGCTGTGATCTTCTCAAGACCGGCCGCGGCGGGAATGCCCAGCGAACGCGCCACGATGGCCGTATGGGACGTGCGGCTCCCGACATCGGTCGCGAAGCCCAGGACCTTCTCCTTCCGCATCAAGAGCGTGTCGGAGGGAGCAAGATCATGAGCGATGATGATCGCCTCCTCGCGGATATCAGCCAGACTTTCCTGCTTCCGCCCCATGAGGTTCCTCAGCACTCGCTCCGCCACCTGTTCCACGTCGTGCTTGCGTTCCCGGAGGTACTCGTCCTCCATGGCGTCGAACTTCAGACCGATGGCCGCCACCGTTTCGGCCAATCCGGCCTCTGCCCTGAGCTTTTCTTCCCGGATCCGCTTGATGGTACCTTCCACCAGCATCTTGTCCTCGAGCAGCATGATGTGCGTATCGAGGATGTGGCGATGGGCCTTCCCCAGGTCCTTGGTGACGCGCTTGCGGACATCGTCGAGCTGGAGCCGGGCCGATTCAATGGCGCGCTTGAACCGTGCCACCTCATCCTTCGCGGTGGCGTCGCTAACGCGCGGCTGCTCCGCCACGACCACCTTACGCCGGTCGAGAAGGTAGGCCCTGCCGATGACAATGCCCGGTGATGCACCGATCCCGTTGAATATCGTTTCGCCCATAGTGTGTCTCTGTTTACCGCCTCTACTCTTTTTCCCCGAATTTCTCCTTGAACAGCTTCTCCATCCCCTCCAGGGCCCTGTCTTCGTCATCACCCTCTGCAGAAACCAGGACCGTTGTACCCCTTGCCGCGGCCATCATCATGATGCCCATGATGCTCTTCCCGTCCACTTCGATGCCGTCCTTGCTCAACAGGATCTTCGAGTTGAACCCGGTCGCGGTCCTCACGATCTGGGCGGCTGCCCGAGCGTGCAGACCGAGCTTGTTCTCGATCAGCAGGTCCTTTTTCTTCATTACACGATCCCTCCCAGGGCACATGCGAGGCACACGGCGGCAAGGCCGATCATCAGATTCACCGGGGTCGCGCCGATGCGAAGCAGGGCGGTCAACGCCAGCGTGAGCGCCAATCCCCCCGCCGCCATGGCTGGTGAGGGAATGGCAACAGCAGGCCGGAAATCCGGATCCCAAACGGAGATGATGCCGACGATGCACCCGACGATGGCAAGG
>JAAXXJ010000402.1 GCA_013334545.1 Nitrospirota bacterium
ATTGAAGCTCCCTGCAGCAAGCTGCAGGGAATCTTCGATCCTCAAGGTAGAACTATTTATTCTAATCGCTCGCTAACCCCGCAGCAAGCTACGGGGAATGCGCTCGCTCCTGGATTCAAGCCGTCAACGGTCAATTATTCCATCAGGGCTTCTTTTGCAACGCACCCCTTGCCCACTCATCGATCCGCATTGCCCGATAGCGGAAAATATCCTCGAGCTGCCTCCTGACCGCTACTGCATGGACCACGTTTCCGAGAGACCCCAAGGGCAATCGGTACGTGACCGTGTCGCGCATGAGCGTGCCGCTGTCCGTTTCTTCGAACGTGTGAAGATGGCTCCAGAAACGGTATGGCCCGACAAGCTGCACGTCCGTGAACTGCTCGGGCGGCTTGTAGCCGATGATCCTGCTCTTCCAGGGCATGGGGATGCCGAGCCAACGGATGGTATAATCGAACTCGGCGTCCTCGTAAATCTCGGTCTTCGTGTTTTTGTCCTTCATCACGAATCTCAGCCAATCCGGCGTGATATCGAAGAGGTTCCGCGGGTCCTCGAAGAAGATGAACGTTTCCTTCCGAGATAAGGGCAGGACCTGCGACGCCGAGAGCCGGTGGGTGAAACGGTCCTGATGGACGAAATTGAGGGCGAACGTTGGTGGAAATATGCTTAGCATGGAGAAAATAGCACCTGGTGATTGAGAGAGTACGTCGGGCCCTTCATTACTATATCTCTTATTGCTTGATCACGTTACTTGATCTTCTGGATATTTTCCGCGGAGTCGTTCTTCGGTGAGTTCACCCTGGTCGACACCTCATACAATTCCAGCTCTTTGTCCGGGTAGGGCTTGAGCATTTGCAGGAGTTTCTCTTTCTCCTGAACACCCGGGTCCAGCCAGAGGTCATACTTATCCGGCGGAGCGATGACCGGCATGCGGTCGTGGATGGGCTTCAAGGACTCATTCGCGTCAGTCGTGATGATGGTACAGGTGCAGACCTGCTCGCCCTCGGGTGAGGTCCAGAGGTTGTACAGGCCGACCATGCCGAAAGGCATGCCGCTCTTCAGGTGCACATAGACGGGTTTTTTCTTCCCGCCCTCGTTCTTCCATTCATAGAACCCGTCGGCAACAACGAGGCACCGGTGCCTGCTGAAGGCCTGCCGGAAGCTCGGCTTCTCAGCAACGGTCTCAGACCGGGCATTGATCATCTTGTACCCCTCGCTCAGCTCCTTGCACCACGAGGGCACGAAGCCCCAGTGACAGAGGGAAAGCCGGTTATTCCCGCCGACCTTCGTGATAATGGCGATGTCCTGGCCGGGCGTGATGTTATAGCTCGCCGGAACAGCGCTCACCCCGCCGGCGAGACCGAAGATCTGGGCGATGATCTCAAATGCACTATGCAGTTCGAACCGTCCGCACATAATGATCTCCCGTCGAAAGGCAATTCTCTTTTACCACGGATACTCACGGATAAGAATCCATTTTCACCACAGATGTCCCTGATTCAAACATTTGAGGGCAGTCTCCAAGTTCACAGAGTTAGGTTGGCTTCAGTTCTCAAGGCAACTCCTTTTTCACCGTAGACTTCGTCGCGAGCCCGCGATGAGCTTAGCCGAGTGCTCAATCGAGCTAGGACGCAGGAAAGAATAAGTAATGGCTTTTATCACCGACACAAAAACTCCTGTTGGCCATGGCCTTCGTCGTGAGTTCCGTAGAACGATGAACACGGATTAACAGATTGAGAACTTTACGGACTGACCTCCATTCGTGACATTCGTGATCAATGACTGACGTTGTATTCCCGTCGGTGTCTACGCGTCTCTGTGGCGTTTCGCTGCCCTTTGGATTATCCACGGACTTTGTCGCTCGCCTGCCCCGCAGTCTGCCGCCGCAGGAACGCCTTTGTCGCCTCAATGATGACGAACACCACGAGACCAAGGGCCGTGATGAGGCCCAGATCGGACAGCGACGGAACGTTGATGCCAAAGGACTCGCGAACGGCCGGTATCTGGATCAGCACGGCGATCAGCACCACCTCCCAGACAAGAGCGATGACCAGCCACTTGTGGGGCGGCGCCTTGAAGACGCTATGCACCAGGGAGCGGCAATTCAGGGCGATCACGAGCTCGACCATGACGAAGAGAAAGAACACTTCTGTCCTGGCATGAGTGATGTCCTTGAGGTCGTGAAAGAAGATGAAGAGGAACAGCGGGCTTTCGATCAGAACAGCCCGAAGGATGAAGGACTTCACATCCCAGGAAAACACGCTCTCCTTCGGATCCCGCGGCGGCCGCTGCATGATGTCCGGGTCCGGCGGCGCCACGCCAAGAGCGAGCGCAGGTAGGCCGTCGGTGGCCAGGTTCATGTACAGGATCGCTGCAGGCAGAAGCGGCAGATAGTCCGGCCCCATTGCAAGGACGGTCCCGCCGATCACAACCACTTCGGTGATGTTGCACTGCAGGAGATAGGCGAGGTATTTTTTGATGTTATCGTAGATCCACCGACCCCGCTCGATGGCGATGACGATCGTCGCGAAATTGTCGTCCGTCAGGACCATGTCGGCGGCCTCTTTCGTCACCTCGGTCCCGGTGATGCCCATGGCGATACCGATGTCGGCATGCTTCAAGGCCGGCGCGTCGTTCACGCCGTCGCCGGTCATGGCAACTACGTCGCCGCGCTGCTTCCAGGCCTTAACGATCTTGAGCTTGTCCAT
>JAAXXJ010000095.1 GCA_013334545.1 Nitrospirota bacterium
TCAGCCGGATACCCGCTCGTGAAAATCGCCTGTACATTCGGATCGATTCGCCTCGCTTCCTCGAAAACCTCCCTGCCGTTCTTCTTCGGCATGATGACGTCCAGGATGACCATGCTTATCTGGTCCCGGTGCTCCCGGAACTTCTGCAGCGCCTCTTCCCCGTCCGCAGCATCGATGACGGTGTACCCGAACTCCTGCAGCACACCACTATGCAACCGCCGCACGGTCCCATTGTCCTCGGCGAACAGGATGGTCTCCGTTCCTCCCCGAATCGGTTGCTGGACCTGGGGGTGCCAGATGTCTCCGGGTCGGGAACTGACGAGGGGAAAATATATTTTGAACGTCGTTCCATTGCCAGGCTCGCTGTACACGTTGATATATCCGTTATTCTGTTTTACGATGCCATAGACGATGGCAAGCCCGAGTCCTGTTCCTCTCCCGAGTTCTTTGGTCGTGAAGAAGGGTTCAAATATCTTTTTCTGCGTTTGTTCATCCATGCCCTTACCGGTATCGCTTATGCTCAACACCGCATAGGGGCCCGGCGCTCCGTAACCCTTGGCCCTGATATACACATCATCGAGCATTACCCGTCCTGTTTCGATCATGAGCCTGCCGCCTGTCGGCATGGCGTCCCGGGCATTCGTAGCAAGGTTCATCAAGACCTGCTCGATCTGCGTGACATCGGCGAAGAGTATCAACGCCTCTTTGCTCAGTGCTGTTGTGAGCATGATATCTTCGCCAATGGTCCGGGCAAGGAACTTTTCGACCTTGCTGATGCTCTCGTTCAGGTCAATATTCTTGGGATTGATGACCTGCTTCCTGCTGAACGCAAGAAGGCTCTGGGTCAAGTTTGCCGCGCGCTCCGCTGAGGTAAGGATCTGGTTCACATAGTCCTTAGACGGGTCATCGTTCCGCATTTTCATCTGCAGAACATTTCCGTAGCCAACGATTGCCGCCAGGATGTTATTGAAATCATGGGCGATGCCGCCGGCGAGCTGGCCGATAGACTCCATTTTCTGGGAATGGAGAAGCTGCTGTTCGAGGCTCTTCCGTTCGGAAATATCGATGCCCACACCGACAAGGTAGCGCTTGTCATCGACCGCCATCCGAAATCCCGTCAGATAGAAGGGAATAGCCTTGCCGATCCTGGTCACGATCGAAGCTTCCACCGACGCCCTGCCGGTCTCGAAGACCTCCCGAATATGAGCTGCCATCAGCTCTCCATCGAGCTGGAACAGTCTCAGCAGGTTCATCTGCGAAAGCTCTTCACGGGAGTATCCGGTCACTACCTTTTCATTATCGTTCCAGCGAACCAGAAGCCCCTGTTCATCACAGATGTAGAAGATGCCGGGAAGGCTGTCGATGACCATATCGGAAAATGCCTTTTCCCGCACCAGCGCCTGCTCTGCGCGCTTGCGCTCGGTGATGTCCCGGGTCGAGCCGATGATGCTCACCGGCGCTTCCCGTTCATCGCGCAGCAACCGCGCCTTCACCTCTGTCCAGAAGGTCGTGCCGTCCTTGCGGCATTGTTCCAATTCGAGTGTGACCTTGTCGTCCTCCGGTCCTCTCTGCATCACGAGATGTTCAGCAAGGGTCTTTTGGGCGAGGGCCAGGGACTGCGACGGCAGATAGTCCTGCGGCTGTAGGTTCAGCCATTCCTCAATGGTCCAGCCATACATTTTTTCCGCCGACGGGCTCATGAAGGTCAGATGCATCTGGAGATCCATGGTCCAGATGACATCCACGACATTCTCGGCGAGGAACCGGTATTTTTGTTCGCTTGCCTGGAGTTCCACTTGCATGCGGCGCCGCTCCTTCCGGTAGAGCCACTCCCGGAGCGCCCGCTCCGCGGTGTGCGGCATGTCGGAAAGGGATTCGACCGTCTTCACCACGTAGTCGAGCACGCCGGACTGGATCGCGTCCACCGCGATGCGTTCGTTGCCGTGGCTCGTCATGAGGACAACGGGAATCTCCGCGCGCCCGTCGCTGCCCCGCACGAGGTCCAACCCGTCCCCGTCGGGCAGGCGCCAGTCGGCGATGATCAGGTCCGGAATGCTCTGCTGCATCAGGGACTGGGCCGCGGCGAGGTTCCCCACAACGCTCACGCGGTACCGGTCCGATGAGCCGTCAAAGGCGCGGGTGACCAGCTCGGCATGCGCCGGTTCATCCTCGACCAGAAGAATATGGATCACTGGGTCCATGGATTATCGCTCTCCGATCCCAAGTCCCCGCCGCCCTCTCTGGGGGGCTTGCGGCAGGAACCACGATCACTGCTGCTCAGGATAGGGATTCGTGTTCCATCCAAGCCAATAGAAGCCAAAGTCCTGCATGAGCTTGTTGAAGTCATCATACCCGACCGGCTTTACCAGGTAGCTGTTCACATAATGCCGGTACGCGGCCACGATGTCCTGTTCCGCCTCCGATGTCGTCAGGACCACCACGGGCATCGTATGCAGGTCATCGTCTTGCTTGATTGCCTTGAGCACGTCCAGTCCGTCGACGCGCGGCAGTCGCAGGTCCAGCAGGACGATGTGCGGACGAGGGCTGGATGCGGGATCGGTGAAGGCCCCCCGGCGGAAGAGGTAATCGAGGGCGGACTGCCCGTCCGTCAGGACCGTGATCCGGTTCGCGATGCGGTGTTCCGCCAGGGACCTCCGCACCAGCTCCGCATGATCGAGGTTGTCCTCCACCAGCAGGATAAGAAGAGGCTCGCCGTTCATGGTCATCCTCCCTTCATCGTCGTTGTCTGCGAACGGGGCAGGGTGAAGCAGAACGTCGAGCCGCCCGCACCGCCCGATTCCAGCCAGATCGTTCCACCATGCACCTCGATGATGCGCTTCACCAGCGCCAGTCCGATGCCCGTTCCTTCCGATTTGGGATCCAGCTTGTCAAAGAGGCCGAAGATCTTTTCGTGGTACCGGGGGTCGATGCCGATCCCGTTGTCCCGGACGAAGAAAACCGGTTTGCCGTTCAGCTCCTCTTCCCGCACGCCGATCTCGATGAGCGGCTCAGGCTGACTTCCCATGAACTTCGCGGCGTTGTCCACGAGGTTCTGCACCACCTCCACGAGCCGGACATGGTCCCCGGAGACGACGGGCATTCCGGTAGCGATCTCCACGCGGATCCCGCACTCCTGTAAACGGCCCGCCACGAGAGCGGCCGCCTCCCGCGCGATCTCTTCGAAGGGGACCTGCTCCGGCGGGCTCATCACACGCCCGATGCGGGAGAGCTCCAGCAGCTCCCGCAGCAGCCGGTCCATCTTGTCCGTGGCATCCATGATCCTGCCGATGTCGGTCTTGATCCGTTCCGTGTTGCCGACCAGCGCGTCCTTCTCCAGATAGCCGAGGAAACCCCTCATGGTGATGAGGGGGCTCTTGAGGTCGTGCGACACCGTATAGGTGAAACGTTCGAGTTCCGCGTTCCGCAGCTCCAGTTCGCCGATCAGCCGCTCCCGCTCGGCCTCGGCCCGTTTGCGCTCGGTGATGTCAACGACAATGCCTTGATAATGCGTGACCCGGCCGGCGTCATCCCGCTCAACCTTGGTCCGATCATCGATCCAGCGTACGTGCCCATCCTTGGTGATGATCCGGTATTCCTGTTGAAAGCGCTCCACCCCGCTCTCCGTATAGGTCTGCACCTCACGAGTGATCTGCTCCAGGTCCTCGGGATGCACCATCGACGAGAACTGCATCGGTCCGCTGAGAAGTTCTTCGGGGGTGTAGCCGAGCTGGACAACATTCTGCGACACCAGCACGATCGGCCATCCTTCCACGGCCCTCCACCGGAACAGCATCACCGGGCTGTTTTCCACGATCAGGGCGGCCTGGCGCAGTGATTCTTCCGCCTGCTTGTACTCGGTGATGTCCTCGTAGGTGCCCAGGACCCCCCCGATGGCGCCCTCGGCGTTCTTCAGCGGGACCTTGTTGGTGCGCAGCCAGATGCGGCGGCCGACCGGCGTCGTCTGCGGCTCCTCGTAGTGGAGCTTCGGCGTGCCGGTATCCAGCACCCGTCGGTCGTCGCTTCGATAGAGATCGGCCTGCTCCCGCCAGCCCATCTGATAGTCGTCCTTGCCGATCATCTCTTCCGGTGAATGGACACCGGCGTCAAGGGCAAAGGGCTGATTGCAGCCGAGGTACCGCAGGTCGCGGTCCTTCCAGAAGACGCGGACCGGGATCGTGTCCAGGACCGTCTGCAGGAGATTCCGCGATTCCCGCAGCGCATTCTCCGCCCGCTTGCGCTCGGTGATATCGCGGCTGATATTGGCGAGCGCGATCGGCCGGCCCGTGGACTGGTCCCGGATCATGAAGGCATTCATTTCGACCGGGATCGCCACTCCTGTCTTGAAGTGTCGCAGCGCGAGCTCTCCAGTCCAGCCGCCAGCTTGCAGGATCGACGGCAGTTGTTCCTTCTCCAGAACCGACAGGTCCTGTTGCCGGAGAAAGTCAGAGATCTTCTTGGACAGCGCCTCTTCGACACTATCCAGGCCGACGAGGCTCCGCCCGGCGGCATTGACATAGAGCAGTCGGCCGCTCAGGTCGGAGGTGGCGATAAAATCAGACGAGGTCTCAATGATCGCGATAAGCTTCTGCTGTTCCTCTTCGGCCCGTTTGCGCATGGTGATGTCGGTTCCGACGCCGATCGTTCCGAGGAGTTCGTCGGCCGCACTCTTCACCGGAGAGTACCAGACCTCAAAGACGAGCCCGCCGATGTCGGTCGTGGTGCTGAATGCCTCGCCGGCAAGGGCGCGCCGGATGCCGGCAAGCGCTGTCGGGGAATCACGGTAGATCTCGAGCGCCGACTGCCCGACCACCTGGCCGGACCGTAAGCCGAGCACTGCCAGGCCCTTGCCCTCGGATAAGGTGAACCGGCCTTGCGGATCAAGCGCAAAGAGCACGACCGGCGTGTTCTCCACGACGCTCCGCAATCGGTCCTCGCTGATCCGAAGTGCCTCGTTCCGCGCTGCCAGGTCCTCCATCTTCTCCCGTATGGCGTCGCGCATGCGAATGAAGCTTTGGCCGAGAATGTGCAATTCCTCCGCACCGCTCGTGTCGATTTCCCGGTCCAGATGCCCGTTTGCCATGTCCTGGGCAGCTGTGGTAAGGCGATCGATCGGGCGGGTCAGCCCTTTAACCAGGAGAAATATGATGCCGGAAAGTCCCAGCGCGAGCATACCCGAGAAAAAGAGGATCTGAATGCGCCTGGTCTTCAACGCCGCCTCGATACGCGCCGTCGAATAGGTGAGGCGGATCTCACCCAGTTGATCGATCATACGGGTGATCACGACCCGGCTGGTGATCTCCTCTCCGACCGGCCGATCTGTTCGCGTCCGATATATCCTGATGTTCCCTTTATATTCCTGTAGATCGATCCGGATGATGTCCTTGTTGGCGAAGAACGAATCGAGCGTGGCATCCAGCTGCTCGACGTTGCCGTCGTAGAGCGGGCCGACAGTCACGATCTTCAGCAGCCGGTCATTGTCCGCAATGACCGATTGCAGGCGGGCGAGGGCATTCGTTCGCTCCTCGTTGATAAGGTAGACGGCATAGATGACGTTGATGGCGGCAACGACCAGCATCGCCGCGCCAATGATTTTTGTTTGAATTCTCATTGTTTGAACCTACGGGCCATCCTCGAACCGGACGATATGGCGGTATGCCTCCCTTTGCTTCTCCACGCCTACGCGCTGGGTCAGCTGCCGCCATCGATTCGCTACGGTGTCCAATGCCGATTGGGGCGACTCACGGCCCGTCAGTGCCCGGTAAACACCGACCGAGAGAATGTAGAGATATTCCTGGCCCCGGTGGATGCGCAGGTCGAGCACCCGGTTCCTGCTCGCGGTCGTTAACTTCTGGGTCTCCACATACGAGCGGGCTACCGCCTCGTCCCAGCCCGCGCGCTCGACCCACAACCGTTCATCGAGGTCGGACGCCCGGAAGGGATTCATGCCGAAGCGCCCCACGAGCAGATCAGCGGTGTGGTTCTTCTGATTGGCGTAAAAACCGAGAAAATCGAAGGCCGCATCCTTGTGCCGGCTCGATCGGGCGACCCCGCTCGTCCAGCCGTAGACGACATAGGGCGCGTAGTTGACCGTGGGGAGATTGTCCCATCTGCCGGTTTTCCGGTTCCAGACGCGCCGCGAGCCCGGGGAAAGGGCCACGGCAACCTTGTTGCGGATGGCGTTGCCGGGTTCCATGGCCTGGATGAACGGATCGTCCCAGGAAACCGTAAAGACCGCGTCGCCCCTCCCGAACGAGCGGATCACATCGGGGAAATTCATCTCCCGTCCGCCCTGCAGCTGTGATCCCGGCGATTCCCGCTGAAGCCTGCCCCAGCCGCCGGGGTCATGCATCTCCTGCCCGCCCGCCGGATACAGGTCCTGCGCCGCAATGAAGTCCTCCAACGCCTTCACGAATCCGGGCGTGTTGATCAGGGGTTCCATAGTCTCGAGATCAAAATAGAAGCCGCCTTTGACATCGGGATGCTTTGCATAGGACGCCGCGCGCGTGATGAACTGGTTTCCGAGCAGCGCGTCGCTTACCGTGACCTCGACCATACCGTTGAGCACGCGGCCGTCGTTCATCTTTTTCTGGTCGAAGAAGCGGGCGATTTCCTGCAGGTCCTGCCAGGTCGTGGGCACCCCGAGTTCCTTGCCGGTCTTCTTCTTGAATTCAGCCTGATATGCCGGGTCCCCGAGTAGGTCACGCCGGTACTGGAGGGTATGCCGGTCTCCGTCGATCGGAACCTGGTAGGGCGTGTCGCCCCAGCTTGCGACGGTCTGGTAGTGCGGCAGGACGTCCCGATACTGGGGGGATTCGAGCATCTTCCGGGGGATCGGCTCGAGGTAGGGCAGCACATCGGCGATCCACATCGAGCCGTAGAAGAGCACGTCATACTTGTTGCGGCGCAGACCTTGCTCTACCTCCTGGTACAGCTTGTTGAAGGGAACAAAGGAGATGTTGATCTTCGCGCCGGTGAGCTTTTCGAATTGGCGGGCGTGGAGTTCCACCGGTTCGCCCAGGACCGGTTTCTCGAGACTGACCACGTTCAGGACGACGCCGCGATAGTTCTTCGCCCCGATGGCCTCGTAGGAGTAGGGATCGGCTGCCGGCGCCGCGTCCGTGCCGATGGGCGGACCCAGTGCCCACAACAGGATGATGCCGCTTATGATGAGGGCGGTCCTGAAAGACATGTGACGGACTCCTGGGGCCTCATGGGAAATATTCGTTTTTTTACTGTATCATATAATGCAATTATATGCAATGATGATAAGTAAGAATTATTCTCATCAGCGCCGTATGCGATGCGCCCCCGGCAGGAGCCGGGGCATATTCCCGGATCCGAGATTATATGCGGCTGAATAACAAAACTTCCGGTTCCCTGGCCTCAAGCGCTGTTGCACCTCGGGGAACAAGCAGGCGGGAGTTGATCTCGATGCCTTCGTCGACCTCGTTGCCGTGGGAACGACAAGATGACCCAGCGGTATGCTCACCATCGGGTGGAGGACCTGAGAAAAGCGGTGGAAACGCTTGAGGCAGGGCACAAAAAAAGGACACAGCAGGGGAAAAGATAAGGAGCTGCAGTTTGCAGCTCCTTGGATTGATTGGCGTCCCCAGGGGGATTCGAACCCCCGTTATCGCCGTGAAAGGGCGGTGTCCTGGGCCGGGCTAGACGATGGGGACAGATAAATACTCACTCAAAGTTCAAGGTCGAAGGGTTAAGCACTGCAATGGTGATGCAGTCTGCCTTGAACGTTGAACATGCAATCTTGCACCGTGTTAACTGGTGAGCCGGCTGGGATTCGAACCCAGGACACCCGCCTTAAAAGGGCGGTGCTCTACCAACTGAGCTACCGGCCCGCTGCACCGCTGCGAGAGGCGTATATTAGCAAAGAAGCAGTGACGTTGTCAATAAATATGACAACGAATCATGTTCCTGGCTCAATGTCCAAACCGGCAGAACAACTGCCGCTCGCCTAGACGATATGCTTTTAGACCTTGGACCTTGAACGCAGAACCTCGAACGGAGCTACTTCCTCGCACCCTTCTGGAACGGCCTCTCCAGGATGATGGTCTCGTCCCGGCGCGCGCCTGTCGAGATGATGGACGGCTTCACGCCACAGAGCCTGCAGACCTTCTCAACGTAGGTGCGGGCCTTCTTCGGCAGCTGCTCGTACTTCTTGATGCCGATGGTGGTCTGCTTCCATCCCGGCAGGGAAATATACTGGGGCGTGCACTGCTCGAGCACCGTGAGCTCGGACGGCATCTCCTCGTACAGCTTGCCCTTGTGCTTATACCCCACGCAGATCTTGATCTCGTCGAGGTCGTCCAGCACGTCCAGCTTCGTGAGTGCAATGCTCGTGAACCCGTTGACCCGGACCGAGTGCCGGACGATGAGCGTATCCATCCAGCCGCAGCGCCGCGCCCTGCCGGTGGTGGCACCATACTCCCTGCCCCGCTCGCGAAGCAGTTCGCCCATGGCGTTCTCCTGCTCGGTCGGGAACGGGCCGCTGCCCACACGGGTGGTGTAGGCCTTCACGATGCCCACGATCTCGCTGATGGTGTTCGGCCCGATACCGAGCCCCGTGCAGGCGCCGCCCGCGGTGGGGCTCGATGAGGTGACGAAGGGATAGGTGCCGTGGTCCACGTCGAGGTGCGTTCCCTGGGCGCCTTCGGCCAGGACCTTCTTTTTCTTCTCGATGGCCTCGTTGAGATAGAGGGTCGTGTCGCTGATGTGCTTCATGAGCCTGCGGGTGTACCTCATATACTCCTCGAACACCGTGTCCTGGTTCACCAGAGGTGCGTTATAGAAGCGCTCGAGCAGGAAGTTCGCTTCGCCCACGTTGGCGTTGAGCTTCTCCCGGAAGGCCTCCGGGTCCAGCAGGTCCGCCATGCGGATCCCCTTGCGGCTGATCTTGTCCGCATAGGCGGGGCCGATTCCTCTGCCGGTCGTCCCGATCTTCTTGTTCCCCTTGAGCCGCTCGCTGGCCACATCGAGGGCCTTGTGGTAGGGCATGATGAGGTGCGCGTTCCGGCTGATGAGCAGGTTCTGCTCGAACCGGATCCCCCGCTTCAGCAGCCCGTCCATCTCCTCGATGAGCGCCGCTGGGTCCACGACCACGCCGTTCCCGATGATGCATTTCTTGCCCTTGTGCAGGATGCCTGACGGGATCAGGTGCAGGATGAACTCGTCCATCCCCACCACCACCGTGTGGCCCGCGTTGTGCCCGCCCTGGTACCGCGCCACCACATCGGCCCGCTCGGTCAGCAGGTCGATGATCTTTCCCTTGCCTTCGTCGCCCCACTGGGCGCCCACCACGACTAAGACCGGCATAGTGCTCCTTTACAGCGTTAAGGGGCGGTTCAGGGCCGCCCCTCTGCTTGTTTGTTCTATTCTCGACTGTTGCCTTGTTCCCGGCACCTTACGCCTCACGGCTGACGGTCATTATATCCGGACCTGCTTCACCGACAGCACGTTCGGGAGCTTCCGGACCGCGTCCAGCACCTTGTCGGGGATTGAGCTGTCCACGCTCACCACGGACATGGCCCGACCGCCCTGGGTCTCGCGGCCGAACTGCATGCGCGAGATGTTGATGCCGTTCTGGCCCATGAGCGTGCCGATGCCTCCGATGACGCCGGGCTTGTCGTTGTTCATGAGCACCAGCATGTCGCCCTCGGGCACCGTCTCCATGGGGAAGTTGTCCACCTGGATGATGCGCGGTTCCTTCTTGCTGTTCAGCGTGCCGGACACGGACAGGTCCCTGGCGCCGGCCTTGACCCGGATGGTCAGGAGGCTGGTGTACTCGTGTGTGTCAGCGGATCTCGAGACCTTCACCTCGATGCCCCGGTCCTTGGCGATGAGCGGCGCGTTCA